>NZ_KV805178.1:0-53109 GCF_001811565.1 Corynebacterium sp. HMSC078A10
CGACACTGCTACCAAATAGCCGGTCGCAACACCGAGATCGTTGCCGGTCCCATCATCCTGGGAGGTGTCTGCGGTCTGGCCGGCCTCGTCCGACTCTTCGAGCTGACTGTTATTGCCTTGTTGTTCACCTTCGCCGAGTTCGTCGACGAGGCTTATGCCTTCGTCCAATCCCGTTGCCTCGTCTTGGGCCTTGTCGTCAATCTCGTTAGTCCTAACGTCCACAGCAAGATCCTGTTCCAATTCCAAACACCTAAGTCTCCGTGGTCGGTTCAATAAGTCTTGAGCCTACTAAGCGAGGTGGACATCAGGGGCGAAATCAGACGTAGCTATCGCACAGTTTAGCGATAGAGAAGGTCACCGATTCATCGCACAGCCCCGCTTGTCCAGCATCATCAAGTAGCCCAGATCAGTGTGCGAGGTAATTTTCACCGGGTAGTCTAAGTGCGACCCAATTATGCCAACAAGTCCACTTAGTGGCCGGCATGTTAGGGACGCGCTGCTAAAAGCGTATCCTTAACATCAGCAACGTGGCGTTTTCCATTAACGGATCCATGGTAAATCCAACTCAAGCCAACGAAAGTCGCTAGGCTGACTCACGATGAAAAAGTAGACCAACCTCAACCCTTACTTCCTCAGAAAGATCAGACGAAGACACAAGACCCACGTCATCGACATCGGTCAGCCTTCCAGATTCATCGAACGAAAAGTAGGAAACAGCCTTATCAAGAATCTCGAGACTGGATTCTCGACTCAGACCCAACTCCTGGATGCCAATTAAACGCTTATCAGAAGAGCCATATTCCATCATCTGAGGTAGATTTAGAATATCTCTATTCTCACCCAAAAGGGCAATACAGATATCGTAATAGTTCTGCAGATACTCCATAATGCGAAAGCGCAAGCCTCCCTCCAGGTCCTTGAGAGTCTCTTCGATTACGATATTGACATGTCTCGCCGACTTAAGATCAAAATCCTCCTGAACCCACCGACGACTAGGTTCATACGTCAGGTATCTGATAATTCCGGTACGTTGACGATACCAAAGGGCGTTGGCGATCATCTCAGACGTTGACTTACCGCTCAACCAGTTCGACATCAGAATGGCCCAGTAGCTCAGCCGACCTTCGATCCGAGTGGGATTCTTGCCCTTGGGTAGAAGTGGATCGTGACCGATCGACTCCTCTTCCGGCCAGTTATACACTCGACTTAAGGTCTTTAAGATATCTAGACAGTCCGACCACTCAAGCGAGGAGGTTGCACCTCCCATCAGAGGCTGAAGCTCCCCAAGTAGAAGACCCAGCCAGACTTCGTTTTGATACTCGGGGTTGATGCTCGGAGCCCGACGAAGAACCCCGATCGGTACTTGTAGGGATTTGGTGGAGCGGTCTAGAAGCTCCTTACTGTCCTTAACCTTTTCTAAAAAATTGGTTGACAGCATTGTGGGGGATTTGTCTACATGATTGATCATCAGAACGGAGGCGTACTGACGCAAGTTTCGAAGCCTTTCGGCCGAAGGTGTGTTTGGCACCTTCTCCCCTCGTAGCACCGCAGCAATATGATTGTAATCTTTTCGCTGTCTTTTCGGAGGGTCCACGAGGAAGCTCTTTGCCTTTTCCGGCTTGGCTCGCCTTAGAATGGCGGGTTCCCCCTTCTTCCATTTATTGGGCTGAGCGCGCAGAACGATTATATTACCAGAAAAATCATAAGAGAGCCTTCCCGCTCGGCCAATCAGGTTCTCGAAATCCAGCTTCTGAAAATCACTCAAACCCTGGGCGTCATCGAGAACAAATATATTCTTAGCAGGGAGATTGACGCCTTCCAGAAGCGTGGACGTACAGACTACGAACTGAAGTCCAGATGTAGGGTCGGCGAAGTCATGCTCAACTTGCTGACGGACTTCCTGAGGCATTTTACCGTGGTGGAATGCGACACCCTTTTTGAGAGTTTCCGCTAAATAGTAATCCGAATGAACAACCTCACCAACTCGTCGTGAGGAGGAGGCGAGCTTTTCATCACCCGTATACGGTAATCTCTCTGCAAGTTCCATCGCGAAATCAGCGGCACGAAGGGAGCTATTTACGTAAATGATGGACTTATCACCCGCACTCAATCTAATGATATAAGAGTAGGCGTCAGACTCATTTGGCTTGGTTGCAAGCTCAGTCTCGCCATCATCGAGGTAGGGATATAGAAACTGACGATTGCGCACGAGGTCGACAAAGTACCTCGTTTGGGCTACGGAACGCTCATCGATAGCCAGGGCACCGTCTGCGCTCTTACCGAATAGCTTCAAGAAGATCTCAGGGTTGTCGATGCTTGGCGATGAAAATAGCAATCTTGCCGCGTATCTTCTCAGGAGCTCATTGATTGCATGATAGTAGAGGGAGCTTCTTGCATCTTTCGCGGAAATAATCTTCTGCGCTTCATCCACGATGAGATAGGAAATTCCTCGTTCGGGATTCGAGAGGTAACGTAGGAGTCTCTCCGGAGTGAGTACCAAAATTGAGCGCTTGAATCTTGCGCGAAGCACCGCAGGAATTACCGGGAACGTAGCAACATGGACATCGGGAAACTCTAACAGCAGAGCCCTAAGATCGGCAGCGGTTTGGGAGATGAGTGCCTTGGTGGGTACAAGCACTATTATGCACTGATCATCTAGTCCTGGCTGCTGAACTAGATCGTATAGAAAATCCTTGATGATAAAGGATTTTCCGAGTGAAGTCGGGCCTGAGAAGCTGAAGAAGTTTACGGTAGCAAGGGATTTACGAATCTGATACTGCGGGTCGGTTAAGACAGCTCTTTTACTGCTTGAAAGCTGAATTATCTCCTTCGCCAGACGCCGAGCCTGATTCGAAGCCGGCAGCACATACTTGGAGTCTCCTGCCTTCGCCAAGCCGCTTATCCCCGGAAAGTTGCCGAGGTTAATGAATACCGCTTCTGCTACGGGGATGATCTCCTCTTTTAGTGACTCGGAGCCCGCTTCTAGCAGGAGGGATACGATTACGTACGATAGCTCCCTGTGACGAAGGTCTTCAGAGTAGGAAAGGACATCAGCATATCGCAGTAAGTCTTTAACGTGAGCCTCTGAGATGTATTTCCAACTTTTTTGATCAAGAAAGCGCTCGGCAACGGTTTGCTCCGCTTCGGAAAATATTCTACGGAAGTCATCGCGACCTACGATTCGGTCACCGAGTACAGTCGCGACCGTTTTCGACTTGTCAGAGGTCTCCACCGCCTACCCTTCCTGCGATTTTTTCCTGATATCCTCAATCCCCAAGACATCACCTTTCCTAACTCGGCGCAGGAACGGAATCGCGTAGATATGGAACGGAAATCCGCCCAAGTCTAGGTAGTCTATCCGCTCTGCAAGCCACTGCTGTTGGCCGACTACAGCGTGCTCTGCCCTCTCTAAAAGTAGTTTCTCTATCTCCTCTGGATCGAGATCGCTAAATTTCACATCAGAGACATCAATTTCAAATCCGACAAAAATGCCAAAGGCGTTACTCTTCCTAACTCTTGGCCCACCACTCGCGGGCGGCAGCAGTATCTCCTCGAGGGCATCGATAGCCCCCTCTTCTAGGGCCTCTTTCAGCAGGTTGCTTTGGACCAGCCAAAACTCAAATTGAAATCCTTCTTCCTGCGCCTCTGAAATTGAATTAAGCGCAGCCTGAAAACCATTCCGTATACTCGTCCCAGGCTTATCTTTGGTATCGGCGTACATTTTCGACTCACCAAAGATGACTTCATACGATTCGTCATCGTTCCTTAGGAGGTGGACTCCATCACTTCCATGAATATAGTGCTGAGCATCTGTTTTTAGTTCCATTTTAGAAAGCAGCTTTGGAGCCCCCAGGTGAGATTCCAAGATGGAGTACAGTAGCAGCTCTCCACCCTCTCCTGCATTAGAGTCCGGCTTCCTAAACTTCTTCTCAGCCTTTTCGTTGAATTCTCCCCACCTACTCATGTCGTTTCGAAATTCTTCGATCTCTCGGCGAGACAAAACATAAAAGTTTCGCATGTTGACAAGCTCCTTTAGAAGTGGCTCGATTGCAAAGTCGCCACTTTCAACGCGCAGGATATGGAGACTAAGTCGCGTCTTTTTCTGCACCTGCAGGGAAATCGGATCATAGAAGAGGTTCCTAAAACGTCTAGCGTTTTGAGGCTCTACTGACAGCGGAAGTATCCTTTGGTCGCTTATGGTTTCATTCTGATCGCCCAATGTAACCTCCGTTTCTCGATGCACGCGTTAAAGCATCGTCGTCCCTTGCCGCACCGATCAGCAGGCCATCTCTGTCGGTCGTATGCCCATAATCAACAGGGCCAGCCGGGGAGGCCTCAAAGTGACGCTCCGCGAACCTGATCTTCATCGCCTCATCCCACTCGAGGTCGTCAAGGTTTCGAGTGGCCTTGGTCTCCCGAACGAGGTAGAGCCGCTGCGTGCCGTTCTCGTCATAGACAATCGCCCAGTCCGGTGAGTACTCACCTACGGGTGTGCGCACCCGGAAACGTCGCGGTAGCTTCGTGAAGAGCTTGACGTGTTCGTTGTTGTTCTCCAGCTGTGCCGCGAACGCTCGCTCGACGTGGCTGTCGTAATCGACGTGGTCGAACAGGTTTACTCCGCCTTCAGGAGCCGGGTCGACTCCATTCGATGGGTCTGGGTTGCCCGGCATCGACTGAGGCGGGTTCTTAGATTCAACCTCAAGGAAAACTACTTCAGCGTCCCACCACTCCGACTCCTCAATCGGCTCGTAGTTGATTCCGCTGACCATCTGCTCAATCGCCTCAACGCGGATGGCATTCGCGACAATTCGAGCCCAACGGTCTGGATCGTCGAGAACATGCCGCGCGTAATCGCGATCAGGATGATTCAGGATCTCCCGCACAATACCCACAATCGTGGGACGAGTTAGCTGGAGCGGAAACTTGCCGTACTGCAACTGGTCTTCAATGAGCTGCACAACGTCAGGCATGCGCTGGCCAACGACCACAATGCGTTCACCACGAGATTCAGAAATACGGGAGTCTGACGTGATGACCTGGCCATCGTCGTTGTAGACGAGGTCGGCGGATTGCACTATATTGGCTCGGCGCTCGATGAACTCAAGGTCTGCTAGGTGCGCAGAGTTAGCTACCACGACCTGCAGGGCCTTGGGGTCAACGGTCACGCGATACCGAGCCTTGTATCGAATCCTCTTCCACATCTGCGCGAACTCAGGGCTTTCGAACAGCGCTGGTCGACGCCGGATCTTTACTTCGTTATCTGCATTATCAGGCTCAGGACCGCCATCAGATCCGCTGCCGGACGCTACGTATTCGGCGTTCAGCCCGTCTCGAAACTCAGAGAAAGATTCGTCGACGATGAGTGTCAGTCGGTTGATAGCCGGATCCATGACGCGCGTGCCGATTTGGTCGACGGGGATACGCAGGCCACGGCCAATCTGCTGGCGTCGCTCAAGGTCTGAACGCGTATGGCGCAGGAATCCAACCTGGAAGACGTTGGGGTTATCCCAGCCCTCCTTTAGCGCGGAATGCGAGAAGATGAACGCATGCGGGTTAGCCCGATCGAGGATGAGTTCCTTGTTGGCAATAATCTCCTGGTACGCCCGTGTCTCTGCGTCGGCATCCTGAGCACGTCCAGAGGTGTCCTTCAGGATGCCTGTCTTGGTCGACGGAAAGTACGCCACCCGTAGCTCAGCAGGATCAGGCATGTCGCTCTCGGAGTGGCCTGCTCGCAGCCACTCCTCTCGGTACAGCTCGTCAAACATCGCAGGCAGGACCGCCTCGTCGCCGGCATAGTCTACCACCCGCTCAACGAAGAAGAGTGAAAGTACCTTGACGCCGCGCTTGACCGAGTCAATCTGCTCCTGACGAGCTAGATGCGCGCGGATCGTATGGCGAATCTGGTCACGCCAAACGGCTTCAGCGTCCACGCCGGTCTCGGTGCCAACCTGGAGTACGATTCCATTTTCGAAGTTGATCCGATCAGGCTTGCGCTCGATGCTGTCGACAACCAGGCCTCGGTACTGCGGAAGCTCGCCAGAGTCCTCGAACAGATCAGAGCCGCTCTGCAGTACCACCGGCCCACGTTTACCGCCAGATTTATCAATGACGACTTCAGCCATTAGTCGCTTGCGCACGCTACGGACCTTGTCCAGCCGGACGTACGGCTTGCCATCCGCGCCGGCAACAATTCCCTTGACCGAAACCCTCTTAACGAGGCCAGCCTCAGCCGCTTGCTTCGGGCCCAGACGATGCACCAGGTTGAAGGGCTCCTTGTGGGTAGCACTGTAGCGCAACGCAACGAATGGGTTCAGAGTCGCTATTGCCTGTCGGCGCCGCGGTGTCGACATATTCTGCGGCTCGTCGATCAGGACGACGGGCCGTGCCTTAGCGATCTGCTCGACGCCACTCAGTGAGTCACCCCATAGCTGTGGCTGCTCAGCGCTGGCGTAGAGAGTGTTCTTCTCAGGCTTGTCGAGGGCCTGCACACTAGCTACCAGGAACTGGACAGTTCCAGACGGCTCGGTGAAGTCGTTGAGCGCCGAGCTCTCTCCCAGCACACCCCATTTGTAAGGCACGCCAGGATACTTCAGCCGGAAATGTTCCTCGGTCTGCTCAAACGTCTTGACCACGCCAGCGCGGATCGCGATCGAGTGCACAAGAATGACGAACTTGCGCAGCCCATAAAGCTCCGCCAAACGCAGGGCTGTCGAGATGTAGACGTACGTCTTGCCCGTGCCCGTTTCCATCTCAACAGAAAAGTTCGGAAACTCTCGATCGATTTCCTGCAGGTCTGTCTCTGCGAGAAGTTCAAGTTCAGACTGGGGATCGACTGACTCACGGGTGGTAATGATCTTCAGGTTGTCCGCAAGAAAGTCTCTTTCCAGAGTGAAGCCAGCGTGGCCTTCCGCGCCAGGTGCTTGCCCGGCAAGCGCATCACGCGGCGGCACGATAGCCCCTTCGAAGAGGTCAACCACCGCAGAAACGGCAGCCGACTGGTGCGGTTGATCATCAAAGCGAAACTTCACGAGGCACCCGCTCCAAGAGAATGAGTTTTGACTGCAGGCGTGGCGCAAGCGTGAGAGTCACCGAATCTTCCACCTGGTCACCACGAAGGATGAGGGTATCATCGTCGCTCAGCTCCAGCGCATCGGCTACTGCCAACGTGAACGCATCAAGTGAGATCAGCAGACGACCCGTTGAGGACTGTTCATCTCCAGGAGTGAACTCGTATACCGCCACGCCATCGATTTCGTGCGTCGTCACGCGAGCATCAAGCCGTGTGTCTGTGGCCTTGAGTGCGACCTCCCAAGCGACATCGATCGGCTTCGCCCCCTTGACGACAGGAGAGCCCGCAGTGCGCTCAAGCACTTGCTCCAAATAGGTCGCTCCAGTCATATCCGGCAGCGCCAACAGAGGCTTGTCGATAACAAGGTTTGTCGGTCGAGTGCGGAATATGCGGAAGCCAAGTTCCGTGCCATCCGGAGCATTTTCCTGCAGCACTGCTGCCGCACGGCGAAGTCGCTCCGCGGCTACCTCAAAAATCGTCTTGAAACCTGCCGCGACGGCGTTCTTACCTGACTCCTCAGAAGTGTCCGGTTCTTCCGGGGCTTGAACCAGGATCCAGTTTCGGGTCTTGTTGTCCTCTGGGTTCTGCTCCCACACAGCCTGTCCAGTCGAACCAGAGCCAGCGAAGAAGTCCAGGATGAGGTCGCCGTCGTCGGTAATGGAATGGAAGAGACGAGCCAGAACGTCAGTGCTCTTTGGGTCATCGAAAACTTTGCCGCCCATTAACGAGTTGAGACTCGACGAAGCGCCTCGACGATCACGATAAAATACCGATGCCGGAGCCCACTCCTCGTGCGTATGAAGGTACGACTTGATCTGTACACGCCGCGACTTATCTTCTGGATAGATTAGTCGGCCATCTGAATCTAGCCTTTCCATTGTGGCTCGCTCATAGCGCCAACCGTTAGCGGGAGGGCTGTATCCCTTCCAGTCGTAGATCAGATTCTCTCGGTAGTTCGGGCTGGATATATTATCCGAGAACCAGACGCCCTTGTCGTCAATACGGTTGTAATGAGCATGTGCTTTAGAGGGGTCTTCATCCGCGAGTGACTTGTACCAGGCGCGCAGCTCCTTGCTTGAGGCTTCAAAGTCGGCCCCATACTTCTTCCGAAGCTCTTCGACCTTCGCGTAGATCGGATCGAGCCCTTCCTTACGTTCGCGCCAGCGGACGTCGGTAGACCTGAGGAAAGAACGGTCGCGTGCATACACAAGTACGTAGTCCTGGCCACCACCAGTTAGCTTCGCGTCGCCCTTACGCGCACCCCGCCAAGTCATCATGTCAACAAAGTTCTCAGCACCAAAAACTGCGTCGAGCAGAAGCCGCAGATGGTGCACCTCGTTGTTGTCGATAGAAACGAGGATTACGCCATCACGACGAAGCAGATGACGCGCCAGAGCAAGACGCGGGAACATCATGGTCAGCCACGGAGCGTGTTTTCGGCCTCCGCTTTCTAATCGGCTGGTCATAGCATTGCCCTGCTCGTCCACCTGACCAGTATCCTCGTGATACTGACGCTCGGACACGGAAAAATCGTCCTTGTAGGTGAACGTGTCCCCAGTGTTGTAGGGCGGGTCGATATAGATCAGCTTCACGGCGCGGGAGTAGCCGTTCTTCAGAAGCTTGAGCACCTGCAAGTTGTCACCCTCGATAAGGACATCACGGGCCTCCGGCCAGTGAAGTGATGCCTCCTCATCAGGCATAAGGGTTGCTGTTGTAGGGGTGCGTGCATCCTGGCGCGCCTGATCAATACCCGGCCAAGAGAAAGAGAACGCAGGCTTTGACTCGTCTCCGAGGCCAAGTGCGTCGAGTAACGCCTCACGATCAAGCTCACCGTCAAGGAAGGCGCTCGGTACTAAGTCGCGCAGCTGTGCAAGTAACTCCAGATGCGGATCACGTGACTCATCGGACACGGAGGATGTCATCGTACTACCGCCTGCCCTGCAGTGGGCGGCAGCATCACCCGACTTCGTTCCATAACTCCAGACACATAACTTGAATAGCTACCGCCTAGCTGGACTCTTCTCACTTTGGGAATCACTTTCTACTATCACCTGTACCCGTTAAGGTACCTTATTTTTATCGAGCTCACGGACGAAGCCCAGATCCTCCTACCTCGAACTTCGCACCGTAGCTTGTTCAACGAACATGCAAGGGATTGCAGCAGAGGGGTGATGGGCCTTCACTGACGAGCTATCTGCTCCAGATTATCCCATGAGCTGGGGTTTTGATGAAGACACGCCAAGACTTTGATGCTCTCTAGCAGCGCACACCCGTTCGAGCCGACTCAGCCAGATGGGGTCGACCGCTTCGACTGGAAGTGCTCGGACAGCAGATCCATCTTCTTCAAGAGGACCGGAGCGATCGTGAGGTGGACGCGTGCAGTGTCTTCATCAATCTGCTGTCCCGAAGGGTGTCCCGCCTCATTCCGTGTAACCGCGATGAGGTCTGCGACCGCGTCGAATGTGAGCTTGTCCCCGACCCCTTCAGGAAGCGACGACCGCAAAGGCTCAATCCGCTTGCGAAATTCAACCCACTGCGCGTAGTGGTGCTTGCCCGGATTTGTCAGGACTTTTGCCAAGAACCGGACGAGAACCTGTCTCTAGGGGTGGAAATATCCCGAGAAACAGGAAAAGCCAGGTTCGAAGACCTGGCTTTCTCCAATAACTTACGTACTAGTATGTGTAAGCACGGATGGTACCCCGTACGGGATTTGAACCCGTGTTACCGGCGTGAGAGGCCGGCGTCCTAGGCCGCTAGACGAACGGGGCATAGAACTGTGACCGCTGACGCAAAGTGCCGCAGCACTTTACGCAGTTATCACTGCTGGCCTACCAGGACTCGAACCTAGAATGACGGTACCAGAAACCGTTGTGTTGCCAATTACACCATAGGCCACTATCGCGTTGAGCTTGCTTGGGGCTTAACCCCTCGCTGCTCGCTGCAACGGTTTATTACTATATCCAGCACCACCGATACACACAAATCGCCAGGCCAGATAGCATTTTCGGGGCATTAAGAACGATTCTTAATGCCCCGAAATTACAGGCCTGTGAGACTACTCAGCACTCCACGGCGTCACGGCCAAAGCTGCCTTAAGGCGAGCCAGCGTGGACTCCTTGCCCAGCAGCTCCATGGACTCGAACAGCGGCGGGGAAACCTGCTGTCCCGAGACCGCGACGCGCAGGGCGCCGTAGGCCTTGCGGGGCTTGAGACCGAGGTCGTCGATAAGTGCGCCAGAGAGAACCTTTTCAATCTCTTCGGTCTTCCACTCCCCAAGCTCCTCCAACTTGGCAATGGCGACCTCGAGAGGCTGAACAGCCTCCTCCTTGAGGTTCTTCTTCGCCGCCTTGGCATCGAGCTCCAGCTCAGCGTCCGGCGTGGTCAGGAAGGACATCAGCCCGTAAGCGTCAGACAGCGTCTTAATGCGGGTCTGCACCAGGTCGGCGGCGAAGGCGAACTTGTCTTCCGGGTAATCCGCAGGGAAGTCGGTGTACTCGGTGAGGTAATCCCGCAGACGCTGAGCAAAGTCAGCCGGCTCAAGCAAACGAATGTGGTCGGCGTTGATGGCCTCCAGCTTCTTCTGGTCGAAACGGGCGGGGTTGCCCAGCACGTCGTGCACATCGAAGTTGGCAATGAGCTCATCGACAGAGAAGATGTCCTTGTCCGCGGAGAGGGACCAGCCCAGCAGGGACAGGTAGTTGAGCATGCCCTCCGGGATGATGCCCGCATCGCGGTGGTTGAACAGGTTGGACTGCGGATCGCGCTTGGACAGCTTCTTGTTGCCCTCACCCATCACGAACGGCAGGTGGCCGAACTCCGGGGTCTGCTTGGCAATGCCCAACTCAATGAGCGCCTCGTAGAGGGCGAGCTGACGCGGAGTGGAAGACAGCAGATCTTCGCCGCGCAACACGTGCGTAACCCCCATGAGCGCGTCATCGACGGGGTTAACCAACGTGTAGAGCGGTGCGCCATTGGAGCGGGCCACCACATAATCCGGCTGGGTCTCCGACTTAAAAGTCAGCTCTCCACGCACCAGGTCATTCCACGTCCAGTCCTTGTCCGGCATGCGAAGGCGCCACACCGGCTTGCGGCCTTCCGCCTCAAAGGCATCGATCTGCTCCTGAGTGAGGTCGCGGTCAAAGTTGTCGTAGCCAAGCTGCGGGTCGCGTCCGGCTGCCTTGTGGCGCGCCTGCACTTCTTCATTGGTGGAATAAGCCGGGTAGACATAGCCGCCATCCTTGAGCTTTTGCAGGACATCGGCATAAATATCCATGCGCTGCGACTGACGGTACGGCTCGTCCGGACCACCCACATTGACGCCTTCATCCCAGCCCAAGCCGAGCCAGTTCAGCGAATCAATGATGGCCTGGAAGGACTCCTCGGAGTCACGAGCGGCATCGGTGTCCTCGATGCGGAAGATGAGCTTGCCGCCGGTGTGGCGGGCATAGGCCCAGTTGAACAGCGCCGTGCGGACCATGCCCACGTGGGGCGTTCCTGTGGGCGACGGGCAAAAACGTACGCGGACGTCGGAAGTTGTTTCAGTCATGTCAACCATCGTAGTTCAGCGCCGAGTTACTGCACCGCCCGCCCCACTTGGGGGTAATTGAACCCGGTTTCCACTAAGTGCGAACTGGGATTTCAATCCGACCCAAACGGAATTGATTTCCATTCCCTATAGTGAAATTCTCTCGACAGAACTGAAGAAAGGTTCCACACTGTGGCTCGAACTCGCTCCGTGGCGCTGCTTACCTGCGCCACACTTCTCTTCTCCCCCGCTACCGCCGTAGCCGGCCCTGACGACGGCAAACACGTCGCCACCCAAACGCACATCGATTCCCCCAAAGCATTCTGGGAAGACGATTCTCTTAACCTCAAGAGCCATTCAGCCGAGTCTGACCACGACCTCGCCGACACCGTCACGTGGGTAGGCAAAGGCTGGGACCAAAACGGCACGAACCAATACCAGTTCACCGTGCCTGAAGACCCTGCGCTCTCCTTCCTGGGGGAGCCGGGCGAAACCTATTACATGGCCCCTGCCAGCGTGCAGGGCAGCCTGGACCCGGTATGGATGGGCTTTGGCGCGGACACTGAGCTGCCTGTCGATAGCTTCCGCGATAACATCGCCTCCCTCGACCTGTTAAGCGTCGATGGACCGGGCGAAGTAGAGATGTTTGGCTACTACCCCGGACCTGGAGGGCTTCAACGATTCTTTGGCACGTCGGAGGGCGCACCTCACTCCGCGTGGCTGACTAGTGGCACGCATACCCACAACTTCACTGTCTTTTCCAAACCCGGGCGCTACCAGCTCACATACCAAACCACCGCGCGGAACAAAGACGGCGAGTTCATTTCCTCCAAGCCGACAACCACGTCCATTCAGGTCGGAGGGCAGCGCCCGTCAGACCACAGCACTCCCTCCCTCAAGGAACGCTTCGAACAGGCATCCGCGGGGGATGCTAGCCAGAAGGACTATCGCCTGCGCATCGCGCCTGCTAAGTCCCGTGACAAAGATGGAGACGAGCGGCTTTCCTCCATCGACTTCACTGGGGGCAGTAACGGCACGCTCACGCTGCTTATCGACGGCTACTTCCTCACCGATCTAGCCGTGAAAGATGGCAAGGCACACTTCGATGAATTCTTAGGGCCCGAGGCCTCAACAATCCAAGCTGTGTACACCCCGAAGGACGGCAGCCCGCGCTGGGTGAGCGAGGAGCTCGCCTATTCTGAAAACGCTGAGCTTTCTACCTCCTCGAAGACGTCCGCGGAGTCCTGGACCGAGACCACAAACCCCCGTCAACTCTTCTCCGGAGAAGAGGTTTCGCTATCTGACACGGGACTGTCCGCGCGCGCCGTTCCGGAGGGCGAAGACGCCACCCGCATCATCCTGGAGGCAGCCGATAAAAACCTGGAAGGCTACGTGCACGGTGGCTTCTTTAGTAAGGGAAGCTCGCTTCCGGACATCGATTTCGACGGCACTATCACCCGCGGCCGCGCGGAATTTGTCGTCGGTGCCGATGCAAACTTCAACGGCAATACCGTGCGCCTCGATATTCTTCCGCACCCAAGCATCACGCAAGACTCCGGCAGCATCACGCTGACCGACAATTTCGCTTTCGGAAAAACGTACGAGCGCGTGGGCAAACTCGGCGCTGGGGCTCAGGCTCCTGCGCCAGCCCCAGATAACACTCCTCAGCCCGAACCCGGCGACAACACCGGTGTCTGCGCCGACAAGGCAGTGCTCGACCACGGACACGTCGATATTGCGGTATCCCGTGACGGCGATAAGTTTCTCACCCGCCTCAAGGATGAAACGGCCATCGTGGATAAGAAGACCGTCGAGCGCCCGCTTGACGACGTCGTCCTCGCAGTACACGACAACGCCCTGCGCTCCCGCCCCGCCGCGCTCAACGGCAAGGAATTCGACTACCTGGGCAAGGAGAAATTCTTCCTCCTCCCCCAAACCCAAGAGCAGAGCATCATCTGGCCGGGATATAACACCCAAGCTCTCAAGTACAAGGACTATAAAGACGGCAAGGTCATGCTCAATATTAAGCCCGTCGAGAAGCCTGAAGGCGCAGAAATTGGGCTCTTCACCACTGAAGGATTAGGCAAAGGTTTTACCCCGCTGATCAACTCAGCCGCAGGAGACTTGTCCATCGAGACCACTTTTGCCTCGCATACCCACAGCAATTGGGTGTTTACCAAGCCGGGAATCTACAAGCTCGAAGTCAGCTATACGGCCACCACCGCCGATGGCAAAGAAATTTCTTCCGAACCCCAGGTGCTCACCGTCGCGGCTGGCGACGCCGCAATCAAGGACTGCGCAAGCTCCAAGGAAGGAAGCGAAGGCGAAGGCACCAACACACCCGGCGGTAAGAAGCCAGGAAACACGAAACCCAGTGGAGATAAGGGGATGACGTCCTCTAAGCCCAAGCTCGACAGCCTGTGGGGATTAGTGCTTCCGGCCGTCGTGGCCCTCATTTTCCAACGCCTCTTCAATTTCTACAACGACCACAGAGCCCAGATTGAGGCCCGCTTCAACGGTCTGCTTCACCGCTAGAAAGGACACACTTCGATTGCATTCCGCACCGCTGAAAACATTCAATGCCGCCGTGTGCGCCATCGCCGTGGCACTTCTCGTGTCCGTCCTTGGCCTTCCAGCGACTGCCCGCGCCGAAGGCGAGCTTATAGATTCTGGGCACGTGGATGCCTTCTATGTCTCCGCGCCGGGTGGTCAGCTGACGTTGTCGATGAAGGAAGACGTCACCGGCAGTGGCGTCGTCAGGCCCGGTAACGACGTCACCCTCAAGGTGGCTGAGGAGGCATGGAGCGAGGCGACCGAGCGCATCGATGGCATCGGCACACCGACGTACTACCTCCCCCAGACCCAGGACAGCTCACTCCTGTGGCCGGGCTGGGATACGCAAGCGGCCCAATCTGCTGGATACAAGGACGTGAACTTCGAATTTGTTGAGGTCACCGGGCCCGGTGACATCTTCATCTTCGAAACCGCAGGCTTTGGCGATATTCAACCGGTCACGAACGCCGGCGAGCTCGACTTGATATCCGGTGACGTCATCAATCAGGCTTACCCGGCGCACCGCCACGTCAATTGGGCGTTTAGCGAACCTGGTACGTACACCATGACTGTTCAGGCTGAATCCAACGGCGACACGAGTAATCAGGTCACCTATACCTGGGACGTCGGCGACGGCGAAGCCGCTCCCCAGGATTCCGGGGACGAGGAATCCAGCGTCGATGATGGCACTGACGGTGCCGACGATGACCACGAGGCAGCGCAAGGCGCCGCCTCCCCTGAGCAACCTGCTTCCTCCAACTCCGGCTCACGCTCTCACGCTGGAAACACCGGAGCCGGAAGCTCTGGAGGCGCTGCCCGCGGATCGGCCCCCGCTGCCGGTGCCAAAGACACCAAACAACAGGCCCACAACAAGGAGCGTAAAGACCGCACAACTCGCGGGGAAAGGAAGGAGCACAAGCCTTCTCACCGATCCGCCGAAACCGCGGACGGGGAGAATGTGGACACGGTCGCTGCAGCCGGCTACTACGACAGTGGGCAAAACCTGTTGCCGTGGGGCATCGGCATCCTCGGCCTGGGCATGCTTGTGCTGGGCCTGGCGCTAGCGCGCCTCGCACTGCTGAAGGGACGCGACTGATGCCTCGGAAAGGACGCACTCGCATGCAGTGCACCGTGGTTCTTTCTGCCATCTTTCTCGGCGCCTCGGCGCTGAGTGGCTGCGCGAGCTCCGCCAGCGGAGACGATGGAAAGGTGAAGGTGGTGGCCACGACGCCGATACTGGGGGACGTCGCCAAGCATGTGGCAGGAAATGACGCCACGGTGACGACCTTGATCCCCGCGGGAAAGGATCCCCACACCTTCGAACCGAGCCTGCGCTCGGTGCGGGACATCGCAAACGCCGACGTACTACTGTCCAACGGGTTTCTTCTCGAGCCACAGAATCTGCTGAAATCCATGAAGGAGTCGTCGGATGCGCCCGTCGCTGAAGTGGCGGACCAAGCATCCACCCGCGGCGCGAAGCTGGTCCCGCTGGTGGAGAACATCGCGCTCGATGCCGTGTGGCTGGGATTGCGTGTGCGCAACGCAGCCCCAGGTACCACGAGCGTCGACATGCGTCTGCTCGGTGTGGAAGGACCCGGCGATGTCGCGGCCTACGTGGTCTCTACGTTCGGGACACCTGAACCACTCTTTAACAGCGCCGATGGGATAGATCCGCGCGAGGATTCCACGACGCTGCCAGCCAACGCCCACACGCACGTTTCCTGGGCTTTTAGCAAGCCCGGTATCTACAGGTTGAGCTTTGGCGCTACCAACAGCACCCCGCAGGAGTTCACGGTGGCGGTGGGCGTTAGCGCCCCTGCGGGAATGCGCACACTCGATGCAGGTCACGTGGATATCACCGCGGACATGGCTACGGGAAAACTCGACTTGGAGGACCAAGGCGAGCATTTTGATCCGAAGACCACGGTGTTGCGCGTCCCGAACTCCGCGTTGCAGGAGATCCCGCCGGATCCCTCTTACCGTTTCTTGGGCCGGCCCGGGGATGAGACCTATCTCCTGCCCCAAGCTGTCTTGGGCAAGCACATTCACGGCGAAGTAGACCCACACCTGTGGCATAACGCCGCCAACGTTGTCAGTTTCACCGAGGTCATCGCTGAGCAGCTTGCACAGGCGGACCCCTCACACGGTGCGGACTACCGTGCCCGCGCACAGGACTACATCACACAGGTGCGGGACGTTGACGACGAAGTCCGGCAGCTCATCTCTGCCATTCCTGAGCGCAACCGCCACCTCGTCACACCCCACCACGGATACGCCTACCTGGAGCAAGGCTACGGCATTGATATCGCGGGCTTCGTTACTCCGAACCCGGCCATCGAGCCCTCGCCGCGCGATGTCATTGCTCTGCGCCGCACCTTGGAGAACCTCCAGCTTCCCGCCGTATTCGTAGAACCAACGCAACAAGCCAGCGCGGATGTCATCCGGGAAGCCGCCGATTCCCTCGGGGTGGCTGTATGCCCGATTTACGGCGACACGCTTGATGACGCCGTTCCGACGTATCTCGACCTCGTGCGCTTCAACGCGCACTCACTCAACCGCTGTCTCAGCAACACAACAAAGGAATCTCATGTCTAAACTCACCATCCGAACCGTCACTATGCCGCTTGCGACAGCACTTACCGCCGCGGCCTTGGCTTTCGCACCGGCAGCTGCCTTCGCCGGCGATCTCGCCCAGGTGGTCAGCTCTAACGAAGAGGTAGCCGCGCCTGGAACGGCTGCCACCATCGATCACGGGCACGTCGACCTAGGGCTCCTGCTCTCCGAAGGAAAAGCAGAGTTCCTCGCTCGCGATGATTCGGCTGAAACACCCGTGTGGCGCCAGCCCGAGGATGTGGTCTTCCAGGTGGGTGACAACGCCCTGTTGACTCTGCCGGAGGACAAGGCATTCTCCTTCGTTGGCGCAGAACCTGGCTCGCAGGTGTGGGTCGTACCGCAAACGGAGCAGGCTGACGTTCCGTGGTTGGGCTGGAATACCCAAGCTCCCTCATTGGCAGACAATGTTGAGCGAGGAGTGACCATGGAGTTCCTCGGGCACCAAGGCCCGGGTGACTTCTCCCTCTTCCTGCAAAACGGCGGCTTCGAAGAACCTCAGCTGCTGTGGTCTACAGCAACCGGGGACTCAGAAGGCTTCTGGGTGGACTTGGGCACTCATACCCACGCCAATTGGGTGTTCACCGAGCCCGGCATTCACCAGATCCGGGTCCGCATGAGCGGCGAGGGCGCAGGAGAAAGCGCCGGAAAAGAGGTTGCTGCCGAAGCCACCTTGACCTTCGCCGTGGGCGATGACGCCGACGTTGCGCAAGCACAGGCCGTGGAATGGGACCCCAATGCCGAGTCCTCCGCCACATCCGGCTCTATGTCGGCATCGGTGCCGACGTGGATCTGGGTGCTCGCGGGCGTAGGCGTCCTAGTGCTCATCGGTGCCATCATCGCGGTCGTGCGCGCGAAGGGTGGGCGGCGTGGCTAATCCCTTCATTACGGTGAACGATCTGTCCGTATCGCTGTCCGGCCGCCGCGTCATCGACGGGGCAAGCTTTTCTGTTAACCCTGGCGAGTTTATCGGGCTCCTCGGCCCGAACGGCGCTGGCAAAACCACGCTCATGCGCGCTGTCTTAGGCCTCGTGCCCTTTACCGGGACCATCGACGTGACCACCTCGCTTGGCTATGTCCCGCAGCGCCACGACGTGGAGTGGGACTTCCCCATCAGCGTGGCCAAGGCGGTGCTGAGTGGGCGCACTGGACTAGTGGGGTGGTTCCGGCGCCCAGGGCGCCTCGATAAGGAGGCCGCACGGCGCGCCATCGAGCTGACCAACCTGGAAGAATTCGCACGGCGTCCTATAGCCCAACTTTCCGGCGGGCAACGCCAGCGCGTCCTCATCGCCCGCGCCTTAGCCTGCGAACCAGAGGTGCTGCTTCTCGACGAACCTTTCACCGGACTCGACGCCCCCAATACCGAGGAGCTCTTGCTTCTTTTTGACAAGCTCACTACGGATGGCACCAGCGTTGTCATGTCCACGCACAACCTCTCAGAGGCCGCGCATTCCTGCTCACGGCTTGTGCTCTTCAACCGGGGCATCATCGCTGACGGCCCGGCGGAAACCCTGCGCGCAACCCCGCAGCCGTGGAGCACCACCTTCGGGGTCTCAGCCTCCTCACCCCTGCTCTCCGCGATTGGGGTGGCGGCATGATCGACATCTCGCTAGTTGAGTTCTTCCAAGACCTCACCAACCCGCACTTGGACTTCCTCGCCCGCGCAGTAGGGATCTCCCTTCTCGCCGCAATCGTGTGCGGCGTGGTGGGGTGCTACGTCGTGCTGCGTGGAATGGCCTTCATCGGCGATGCAGTGTCCCACGCAGTGTTTCCGGGACTGGCCATCGCCTTCGCACTTCACGGGTCAGTACTGCTGGGCGGCGCCGTGGCGGGTTGCGCGGTGGCCGTGCTCATCGCGTGCTTCTCCCAGCGGCGAACTGTGCGCGAAGATTCCGTCATCGGCATCTTCTTTGCCGCTTCCTTTGCGCTCGGCATGGTGATCATCTCACGCGTCGAGGGTTACACGGCCTCGCTCACCAGCTTTCTTTTCGGCTCGCTGACGGGCGTCTCCCACGCAGATCTCTACACCGCGTTCACCGTCTCGGTGCTTATCGTGGCCACAGTATTGCTCCTCGGCCCCCAGCTCACAGCCACCTGCCTAGACAAAGAAACCGCCCGCGCCATGGGGCTTCCCGTCTTTGTTCTAGACATCGTGCTTTACCTCTGCGTCACGGGCGCGGTGGTTATCTCCGTGGGAACCATCGGCAACGTCCTCGTCCTGGCCCTCCTCATCACCCCAGCCGCGACCGCCAGGCTGCTCTGTGACTCGCTGGGGTCAATGATGATCGCCTCCGCGGTGATCGGTTCGCTGGGCAGCTTCTTCGGAATCTACCTTGCATGGGCCATCGATCTTCCCGCCGGCGCAACCATCGTGCTGCTGCTTACCGCCTGCTTCCTTGTGGCGTGGGCACTCTCCCCTCTACTGCATTCCCGCCGCGACGCGGCATCCACCTCGCAATCACACACCTCGAAGGAGACCTTGTCCGCATGAACTCTTTCCATATGACACGTATGAACTTCCGCCCGCTTACCCTGACCGCTGTCGCTGCACTAGCTCTCAGCACACCGCCGTTGGTGGCCGCTGCACCGCCAGCCCTCGCCGAAGAGCACGCGAGCGAGGCCTCCTGCGATGCCGACTCCCTGCACGCCTTTACCCGTGGACACCAAGACCTAGCATTGGTCGGAGATTCCGGAAACCCCTCCTTCTTGGCCCGCGATGACGAGTCAGGCAAGGACTACACCTCCGGCGAGTTTTACGTGGAGGTGGGCAGCAACGCCGCCTTCGAAGAATCCGCAGGCAACGACATCCCATCGAAAAGCTGGCAGATTCCCCAAACCCAGAACCCGGATATCCCCTGGGTTGGATTCAACACCAGCTACCTCGACGAGGCTGCGGCAGCCGACGCCACCCTATCCTTAACGCTGCACGCCGCGCCGGACGGCGGGCGCATGGTGGGTTTCAAGAACTCTGTGGGCGCTGAGCCCACCGTGCTCTTTGATTCAGATAACCCGGATATCACTTGGGACTACCCCGATCACTCCCACAGCCACACCGGGATAATCTTCACCGAACCGGGGGCTTACGCCGCTACCTTTACGTTTACGCTCAACGATGGCTCTGAGCACTCCATCGACGTACCGTTCCTGGTCGGCGACGCCGATGCCTCCGACCTCTGCGAATTGGAGTGGGACTCCAGCGAAGGCGACAATGCTGGCTCGGGCAGCCCGAAGAACCGGCCGCAGCAACTGGCCAAGGACATCAATGACACCTCCAAGTCCATCGCACAGTTGGATAAGACTATGGACAAAACACTCAAGGAGGCAGATACCCTCCTCAACGGTGGAAAGCCCTCCGAAACAAGTCGGGCTCAGGATTCGCGGCACTCCACGCGTCCGAGTGCACGCAGTAAAGCACAACCGGGAACATCACCAACGTCTAAAGAGCCCAGTACTGAACGCCCAGCTGATGGCCAGCGCTCAGTGTCGCAGTCCCAGAACTCGGCACAGAACGGTGTAGCCCACACAGCGCAAGGACAGAGAGATTCGGCACACCGTGGGGCGTCGCAAAGCACTGCTTCCTCAGGAGAAAAAGGCTCCACGCGCAACACCGCTGCCAACCGGGAACGCGGCGCAAAGCAGGAAGCACAGCAACAGCACTCTGCGTCCGACTCCAACGAAGACTATGCTGACGCCGAAAACATCCAGGCCATGAGCTATGGAGCCCCGATGGTCGGCTTCTGGGCAGGCTTTCTCGCAGGCATGGGCTCCCTGGCCCTGCTACTTGGTATCGGGCTGTTTGTTGCCGTGCAGTTCTTCCGCCCGCGCAATCGCGACTAGCACCTCGATACCGGTCATATCACAAAAGCAAGGGATCTGGTTTCGGCGCTAGCAGCGGAAGGAACTAGAGTAATTCCTTATGTGTGAAAACAGACCCTCTACCGCCCCCGACTTCCTCCTGTCCCGCGCGACGGGGTCTGTGCGTACCCAAGGTTCAACCACCACCTTTAGCGCTGTCGATGATGCAGTGTCCGCACTACGTGCCGGCAGCGCGCCCATGATCGTCGGCGCACTTCCCTTTCACAAGGGTGATCCAGCTGCGCTCACCGTGCCGCGCAGCATCATTCGTGAGGACGGGCCTCTTGAGCCCCATGCCTACTACCGCAGCGGCAAGCTCAATGCGCGCGTGACCGGTTTTGATCCGGAGCCGGAAGAGCACCTGCGCCGCATTGAGGCCGCCATCGCTACGATCGAAGCCTCCAAACTGGACAAGGTGGTTCTTGCTCGCGCCGTTGACATTGAGTTCAATGCTCCGGTGGATCCGCTCCTCGTGGCCGCGCGGTTGATCGATCTATCCTCGCACCGCGATGGCTTCATCGCCGACCTGTCACCGGCGGGACGCCCAGGATCTATGCTCGTGGGCTCCTCCCCGGAAGTGTTGATTAAGAAGCAAGGCTCAACGGTTACGGCCTTCCCCCTAGCTGGCTCGGCGCCCCGCCAGGCCGATAAGGCACGCGATATCAAGGCCGGTCAAGACCTCCAAAACTCAGGCAAGGATCTGCGCGAGCATGCCTTCGTCGTGGACCACATCCGCCGGATCTTGCAGCCGCTGTGCAGGACTCTCGACGCCCCCACCACCCCGCAGCTGACCTCCACGAACGAGATGTGGCATCTGGGAACCCCGATCGCGGGAACACTGAAGGATTCGAATTTCACGGCACTCGAACTGGCCGAGCTGATCTACCCCACCCCCGCCATCTGCGGCACCCCCACGGAAGCCGCGCAAGCGCTCATCGAAACCGCCGAAGCCGACCGCGGCTTCTACGCCGGTGCAGTGGGCTGGTGCGATGACTCCGGCGACGGCGAATACATGGTGGCCATCCGCTGCGCGGAAGTAGCCGGCGATGGGCTCTCCGCCCGCGCGTGGGCAGGCGGCGGAATCGTCGTGGATTCCGACCCGACGGCCGAGCTTCAGGAAACCACGGCGAAGTTGCGCACCATTCTCAAAGCACTCGGCCTCTAGAGCGGCCTTTAGGCCCGCTCAATCGGGTTGGTCAGGCTGCCCACGCCGGGGATCTCAATTTCGATGGTATCGCCCGGCACCATCGGCGCCGTACCAGCCGGGGAGCCTGTGGTGATGACATCGCCGGGCAGAAGCGTGTACGACTGCGAGATCTCCGCGATGATGCCGCCCATCTTCACGATCATCTGGTCGGTGTTGGAATCCTGCTTTTGCTCGCGCTTGCCATCGTGGGTCAGGTAAGCGTTGATCTTCTGGTCATCGAGGTCGATGCAGTCCAGGTCCGTCTCAATCCACGGGCCTAGCGGGCAGAAGGTGTCAATACCCTTCGCACGTGCCCACTGGCCATCCTGGAACTGCAGGTCGCGCGAAGAGACATCGTTGCAAATGGTGTAGCCAACGACGTGATCACGCCACTTCTCCGGATCAATGTTCTTCGAGACCTTTGAGATCACCACCGCGAGCTCTCCCTCGAACTCCACGTTGGTGGCGAACTCCGGGATCTTGATGGGGGCACCGGGGCCAATGACTGCGGTGGAGGGCTTAATAAAGATCGTCGGCGGGAGGTGCTCCGCGGATTCCTTGAAGACCTCAGCCACGTGGTCGGCGTAGTTGCGGCCAAGCGCCACGACCTTGGTGGGCAGGGTCGGCGCCAGCAAGCGCACCTCACTCAACGGCCACTCGCGGCCAGTTGGCTCCGGCGGGGTAAACGGGGTGCCGGAGATTTCCTTGGCCACCAACTGGTCAAGTGGGGCGTCGGCGGGACCATCAATGATGGCGAAACAAATACCTTCGGTGTGAGCAATTCGTCCTAAACGCATGACGGCCATACTACTCGCAAGGGTTTTTCACTCGCGTTCAGGGGCTAGGTGTAAAGCTTGCAAAGAACGCGATGATACTGCAGGCGTCCAACTTGTGGTACAACGCCCGCTCGGCCGCCTAGCGCTTGGCGACGTCCCCCAAGGTCACCGCCCGCGTGCTCCCCCGCTGTGCCAGATATAGCTCAGCGCAGGCCAAAGCATCACTCAGCGCGTTGTGATTGCCATAGCGCGGCAAGCCGTATCTCGCGCGAACTCGGGGAAGGCGCAGGTCCTCGCCGCGCGGATAAGTGCCCATACGTTCCATGTGGCGCCGCTCGATAGCGAAGGTATCCACCACGCTCAGCCGAGGGACCTGACCAAATATCTCTTTGGAAGCCGCTTCTATGAAACCCACCTCCACAGGTGCGAAGTGAGCGAGTAGCGCTCGGCCGTTCAGGGCCTTTCGCAACTGCTTCATTGCCACTTTGCGTTCCTCGCCGGCATCGATGACCTCCTGCGTCAGCAGGTGAACATGTGCATCTTCTGCCACCTTCGCGCCGCGCACCACGGTATAGCCGGCGCCAGATAGGTCGATAACACCGCCGTTCACCGGGACCCACCCGATAGAAACAATCTTTCCTGTGCGCGGATCAAGACTCGTGGTCTCCATATCTACGGCGAGCAATCCCAGCTCATCGAGCGGGGTGCTTCGTGCAGGCGCGCCCCAATCCGCGCGGCGGCTCCACCGGCTCCACATCTAGATACTCCTCACCGGGTACTTGGTGGCAAGCGCGTTCTGCATGGACTTGATCGCACGGAAAGCATCGCGCAGGTGCTCGCGGTCCATCCGCCCCAAGCTCTTGGGGTCAATGTGGTAGTCCGGCTTGTGCCCTTCCCGCAACTGTCGGGCTTGGTGCTCGAAGGAAAGGGATCGGAGGTAGTCGAAGGCGTCGAGAAGCTCCTGTGCACCGCGGCGGCTCACCGCGTTCCCGGCGGCTTCGCTTAGGCGCTGGCGGGTGTCCACCACCGTGGAGCCGGATGCTAAGGCGAAGAGCCGCGCCATCTGGACAATACCCGCGGTACCTCCCTTTTTGATGTCGAGGGTATGTGCATAGTCGCCATCGCGCTCCACCACGAGTCCGCGAAAAAGCGTCAGCGGCGGCTCGCGGCGCGCGGCCAGGCTAGCCAGGTGGGCGTGCAGGCGCGTCGCACCCTTGCCCATCTCCACGGCGGCAGTGTGGACCTCGAGGGCCAGCTCCTCGCTTCCGTAGAGCACGCGGAAGTCGAAGAAAATCTGGGCGTTGAGCAGCGCCTCCGGTTGGGGGTCCCGGATCCATCTGCGGAAGGTGCCGATCCATTGGGAGCGCGTCATCCGCCACTCGGCGTTCATGGCCATCATGTCACCAGGGCACAGAGCCTGACCGGCGGCGGCAAGGCCCTGGCACACGAAGGTACTAAACCGTGCGAAGTACTCGCCGTGCGCGTTGGCATCATAATCATCCGCGAGGACAAGCGCATTATCTTGATCTGAGGCCAGCGCCATTTCGCGCCGCCCCTGCGAACCCACGGCCACGAAGGCATACTCCACTGGCGGAGGACCCAGTTCTTCCTCGGCAAGGGTACATAGGCGGCGCGCTACCGCATCGGCGGCCAACGTGACCAGGCTGGACGCTTCCGCCGGCGTAGAGCCGCGTTCCACGAAACGTCCGGCAAGAAGCGTGGCTTCGTGGAAGGCTTCATTAAGCTCAGCGGCATTGGCGCGCCGCGAGAGATCTGCGGCGAGGTAGACCGGATCATTGTAGAGCAGCCGCGTGATGTCCGATTGCGTGACTATTCCCTGCAGGGTGCCTTCTTTAACCACCGGCAGGTGGTGGATTCCGCGCTCCGCCATGTGCAGCAGAGCCTCCATAGCGGGGGCATCTGCCGATACCGTGAGGGGCTGAGGCGTCATGATCTCCCCCACCGATTCAGCAGGGTCACGCTCCGCGGCGAGCACGCGGGTGCGCAGATCACGGTCGGTCACAATGCCGGCAAGACGCTTGGCTGAATCTGAACCCGGTGTAACAACGAGCAGTGAGGACACGCCGCGGTCCGTCATCAGCATCGCGGCTTCACGGATGGTGGTGGCAGCCGGCGCAGTCAATATGTCGGTGCGAGTGAGCTCTCGCAGCGGCGTGCGTAAAACGTCGGTCGAAGTGGATTCAGAAAGTTCGCGTGCTGCGGCGCGGATCCGGCGAGACTGCGCTGAAAAGAAACGCGCAATGTCGGGGTTGCGGCGGGACAACTCGGTGAAGTCCTCCTGCGCCAGGGTGAAGACGAGGCTGTCCTCTACCGCGACCATCTCATAAGCGGAGTGCGGCTCCCCCTGCAGCGTGGAATAACCGAAGGTGAGCCCGGATTCGCGGCGGTCTAGCAGCATGCCGTCCTCCCCCAGCACATCGATCGCCCCGGTGCGGATGATGTGGAGGTTGGCATTTTCTTGCCCCAGCTTGATGGGGATATCCCCTCGGCGCAGGTAGATCATGCTCAATTGTGAGGACAGCGCGACGAGCTCTTCCTCCGGCAGGTGGGAGAAAGGCTCATTCTTGGCCAGGAAGCTGGTGACCTCGTCTATTTCGACGCTCATGCGCCAACCATACAGGGCTAGGCGCTGAGCGCGGAGGCGATTCGATCACCAATTTCGGTGGTGCCCGCCTGTGCGTCGCCGCGAGAGGAGACGTCGGCAGCCACGGCCTCCTCGATGCGCACGGCGTTCTCCTCATCCCCGAGGTGGCGCAACAACATGGCTGCCGACAGGATCGCCGCAGTGGGATCCGCGATGCCCTTGCCCGCGATATCCGGGGCGGAGCCGTGTACCGGTTCAAACATGGAGGGATTAGCGCCGGAGACATCGATGTTGCCCGAGGCAGCCAGACCAATACCGCCGGTCACCGCACCCGCCAAGTCGGTCAGGATGTCACCAAACAGGTTGTCGGTCACGATGACGTCATAGCGAGCTGGGTCGGTGACCATGTAGATCGTTGCGGCATCGATGTGGTTGTAATCTACGGTGACCTCGGGGAATTCCTTCGCAACCTCGTCCACCGTGCGCTGCCAGAGGCCACCGGCGTTAACAAGGACATTGGTCTTGTGCACCAAAGTCACGTGCTTGCGGCGGCCCATCGCACGCTGAAAGGCATCACGCACCACGCGTTCAACGCCGAAGCGCGTGTTCTGGGAGACCTCCGAGGCCACCTCGTGTTCAGTACCTTCGCGCAGCGTGCCGCCGTTTCCGCAGTACAGACCTTCGGTGCCCTCACGGACGACGACAAAGTCGATATCGCCCGGGTTTGCCAGCGGAGAGGTGGACGTCGGGTACAGCTTGGAGGGGCGCAGGTTGACGTGATGGTCCAGGGCGAAACGCATCTTCAGCAGCAAGCCGCGCTCAAGCACACCGGGCGGGACCTCATCGGGCGCACCAATGGCGCCGAGCAGGATGGCGTCGTGTTCGCGCAGGGAGGCCAGGTCGGCGTCGGTAAGCAGCTCCCCGTTGCGCAGGTAGCGTCGGGCACCGAGGTCATAGTCCGTTACCTCGACATCCTGGCGTACCGCGCGCAGGACCTTGAGTGCTTCCGCGGTTACCTCGGGGCCGATTCCATCGCCGCCAATCACTGCCAGTTTCATTTTGTGGGATTCCTTTCTCACATATTGGATATATGTGAGAGTACCACCCCCTCTGCCTTGAGGGCGGCGAAACCCCCGCAAAGAACCGTTCTCGGTCCTTCACGGGGGCTGGGATGAAAGGTTCAGCTGTCCAGTCTAGGCATCCAAATCAAGCTGGCGGCAGGTAGCACCCAGCGCCGCGTTGATTTCCTCGACAAGCTCCTCCGGTACCTCGCGCTCAACTCGCAAGATAAGGACTGCATCGGAGACATCCTTGCCCTGGGTCAATGCGGCCGCCACGATATTGATGCCGGCAGCGCCAAGCTTCGTACCCACAGTGCCCAAGGCACCCGGGGCATCCTTGTAGGAGAAGAAGAGGTTGCGGCCCGTTGCGCGCATGTCGACGCCACGGCCGTTGATACGGACGATCTTTTCGACGCCGTCGATGCCAGTCAGGGCACCAGTGAGCTGCGATACCAAGCCGTCGGGGCCGATAACCTTGACCCTCACGGAGGAGCGGTGCCCCTTCGATTCCACGTTGGTCTTGACGTCCACGCTCACGCCGCGGCTTTCGGCGATCTGCATCGCGTTCACAAAAGTAACGGTCTCCGAGACCACGCCAGAAAACAGCCCGCGAACCGCGGACAAACCAAGAGCCGAAACATCCTCGTTGGCCAGCTCGCCGCAAGCCTCCACTTCGACGGCAACCGGCGCAGCATCCAACAGGTTGCCTGCGACGAGGCCCAGCTTGCGCGTCAGATCCAACCAGCCGGCAACCTCTTCGCCGACCCGGCCGCCTTCGACGTTGACGGCATCCGCAACGAACTCGCCGGCCAATGCCTTGAGTACGGAGGCAGCCACATCGGTACCCGCGCGATCCTGAGCCTCGACCGTAGACGCGCCAAGGTGCGGGGATACGGTAACTTGCGGAAGCTCGAAGAGCGGGGAATCCGTGCATGGCTCGGAGGCATAAACATCGAAGCCGGCGCCGCGGTGGTGACCAGACTTGATCGAAGCAGCCAAGGCTGCCTCATCGACCAAGCCGCCGCGGGCAGCGTTGATAATGATCTGCCCCTTCTTGGCCTTCGCCAGGAGCTCGGCGTCAAACATGCCGGCGGTCTCCGGAGTCTTGGGCAGGTGAATGGTCACGAAGTCAGCGCGAGACATGAGCTCCTCAAGGGGCACCAATTCCACGCCCAGCGCTGCCGCACGGGCCGGGTTGGCATAAGGGTCGTGTGCGATGACAGTGGTCTCAAATGCCAGCAGGCGCTGGGCAAAGAGCTGGCCGATGTGACCGAAACCCACGATGCCGATGGTCTTGCCGTATACCTCAACGCCCTTGAAGGAGGAGCGCTTCCACTCACCTTGGCGCAGGGACTGATCCGCCGCCGGAACCTGGCGTGCGGTGGCGAGAAGCAGCGCGATCGCCTGCTCGCAGGCGGAGTGGATGTTGGAGGTCGGCGCGTTGACAACCATGACGCCACGCTCGGTGGCAGCGGGGATATCAACGTTGTCCAAGCCGACGCCGGCACGCCCCACAATCTTCAGGTTCTTCGCAGCGGTCAACACCTCCGCGTCCACGGTCGTAGCGGAGCGGACGAGGAGGGCGTCTGCCTCCGGCACCGCGGCAAGCAGCTCCGCGCGGTTGGGGCCATCGACCCAGCGGACCTCAACTGTGTCCCCGAGAGCATCGACGGTGGATTCTGCAAGCTTATCGGCGATAAGTACGACCGGCTTCGACATAACTTCCTTCACTAGTCTGAAATGTGGATGCCGAGAAGTGTAGTTTATTCTTTCCAGCCCTGAGCGATTTTATGCGTGAATTCTGTCACTGAACCGAATTCCGGCCCGAGGGCCACGATCGGGCCATCCGCCAACCCCGCAGTAATCGCCGCGCCGGCTTTCGTTGCCGTCGGATCCGGTTGCGTCATCACGAACACCGTACCGCCATACGCGGTGGCGTTCACCACGTTTGCTAAAGGGCTGTCCTTCGTCGCGACGATCACCGGTGCCATCTGCGCATCACGGCGCGCCTGGGCAGGAATCGCTGGCATCTTTTCCTTAGTAAGGTGCTGCGGCAGGGGTTCCCACGCGGCCTTCAACTCCGTCTTGGTCGAAGAATCTAGGCGCGTGATGCTGTCCACCATGCGTTCGCGATTCACCACCACCTTGGATTCAAAGCGGAATGCGGTGTACTCCCCCAGCGCCTTGGTGTTTCCCGGATCGTGCACCACTTCGCGTTCGCCATTGTGGCTAGCCCATGGGACATCCCCGATGACGAGGATCTGGTCAACGTCAAGGTCGGTAAGCAGCTGCGAGATCTGCGGGCGAATCGATGAATCGTAGGTCACCATTGGCACGCGCTGCGATACGCTCAGCGTCGCGGCCCGCAGGGCAGCGGCATCTGAGTCTTCGGCCAAGATCAGCGTATTGCTTTCCTTGAAGAACAAGCGCGCGGAGTCAATTCCCCAGCGGTCCTCAACCACCGTAACCTCGTTGGCGAATTGCGGGTCGATGAGCCGCAGACGGTTTTCTTCGCTCGCGCGGGCTAGGTCAATCTCCGCTTCAGGGCGGGCGGTGATGTCCTGCGTCAGAATTGGCTCACCGCGCCCAAGCGAGGAGCAGCCCACGGCCGCAAGCGCGCTCATGCCCAGCAGCAGCGCTACAGGCACGGCCCGCAGCGCGCCCAGCAACGACACCTTAACGTGCAAAGGCCTGCGGGCCCTCTTCGCCGCCGGAAAGGTTCGCCTCATCCACGTCGCGCACAACCTTCTTGTTGAGCGCGTATTCAACGATGCCCACGAAACGCTCGCGGCGATCGGCAAAGAACTGATGCGCAGTCTTCGCGGTCAACAGCTCCGGCTCTAAGTCATGGGAGGCCAGCACGCTGTCGAACTCGGCGTCTTCCATGATTGACTTCGACTGCACGCGCGGCAGGTAGCGCTCCGGCGAGTGCCCGTCGAGGACAACCTCGGTGCGCTTGCCCATCGGCGTGCGGTTGAGCACGGAATTAGCCAGCACACCGCTGACGCCGTGGCGCTCACACCAACGAAGCGGGAAGACCGGGAAGAAGCCTGGTTGCAGCTCCTCGAAGCTGTGGCGGTTGAACGGGCGGCCGGTACGCCAGTCCTTCGCGCCGCGTGCCATGAGCAGAGCATAGAGGCCGTGCCATACCCCGTCGTGCTCCCCCACAGACAACAAGCGGGACTCGCGGAAGGAGGCATCGCGCACAGTCTTCGGGACATCCTCGGTCTCACCCGCGACCCACGCGGTGACCTCATCGACATCACGCGCGGCGCGCAGCCTCACTGCAGAAGAGCCATAAAGCTCACCAAAGACACCGCTCCAGAACCACTGGTTGAGGCGGTCCCATGCGTCCTGGCTGGACAGCACGCCCTTCTTTTCTGCCAGGCGCGCAAGGATGACAGCCAGCGGAATGATCTGCTCGGAATAAGGCACCTGCTCAAGGGAGAGAATGCAGCGCTCGGCCAAGAACTCAGCAACCTCACGGAAAGTAATCACCAGGGTTTGCGAGGCCTTGCGGTACTCATTCAGTGACAGCTGCAAGATATCTTCGCGCTGCCCGCCAGCGTTCCCCTTCTCCCCGGACACCAGCAGCGATACTGCCGAAAGGAACTCGTTGCGGCCGATGCCGTCGAGCGCGGGGAAGGCACGCAGCTGCTTCTCGACGCCTGCCCAGTCCTCCGCAAGGTGAAAGTCCGGATCTTCAGAAGCAAAGACAGCCGTCAGGAGATCGAAGACGTCCATCTGCAAACCGGCCGAGTTAGCCTGAGCGAAAATGGAGCCAATTCCCGAGCTCGCCGTCTCGCGGGAGAGGCGAATCATCGGCACCGTGTAGCCGGACAGGGGCCGTAGAATCCGGTTATTGAAGGCAGCGACGACGTCACGGGTGGCGCCATCGTTAGCAGCCGCAAGCTCGAAGAGCATGCTGGTGCCTTCCTCACTCAGCAACGCCGAGACCGGGATGCAGCATGCCTGTACTGCGGCCTCGCGACTATCCAAGGTGCCCTCGATGTCCGGCGCGAAGTGGGAGCGCAGTTCGCCGTGCTGGTTGATGGCGAAGACAGCTTCATCCGGCATGATGTCCTCGGAGGTAGCTTTGCGCAGGTCCACGAAGTACTTGCGGGAGACTTTCTTGGAGCGGAAATCGGTGGTATCCACAAAGCCCTCACCGCGGAAGCAGTGATACAGGGTGGTTAGCCTCTGCTGCCCATCGAGCAGGAGCAGGCCGGGGTTCACCCCAGTGTTAGGCGCGCCCGCGAGAGGCCGTGGCCGAAAGCGCATGGCTTCATTGCGGGTATCCAAGGCCATGAATGCACCGAGCGGGTATCCGCGCAGGACGGTGACGATCAGCGATCGAATTCGGTCTTCATCCCAGGCATAGGAGCGCTGGAAATCGGGCAGCTGAATATCACCACGATCGATGCGAGCGAAAAGGTCATTAAGGTCATAGCTTGGCGTAGAGAAACCCATGGCCCCGAGCCTACAACTAAATGTGGGAATATGCCCGTTTATGTGCGAACATCACATCAAAAGGAAATCCCGCTGACCAGTGGCCAACGGGATTCTGTAGTCGAAGCGTAGTTTAGGCAGTTGCATCCAGCGGGTTCTTGACCCAGCTCATGAGGTCACGCAGCTGGGAGCCGGTCTGCTCAATCGGGTGGGAGTTCACCTTGGCGCGCAGCTCCTCCAGCTCCTTATTGCCGCCTTCAACGTTGGCGACAAGGCGCTTGACGAAGGTGCCGTCCTGAATATCAGTGAGGACATCCTTCATGCGTTCCTTCACGGAAGCGTCAATGACGCGCGGGCCAGAGAGGTAGCCACCGAACTCAGCGGTGTCGGAACAGGAGTAGTTCATGTTCTTGATGCCGCCCTCAACGATGAGGTCAACGATGAGCTTCAGCTCGTGGCAGACCTCAAAATAAGCCATCTCAGGCTCATAGCCAGCTTCAGTCAGGACCTCGAAGCCGTTCATGATCAGGTACTCCACGCCACCGCACAGAACCGCCTGCTCACCAAAGAGATCGGTCTCGGTTTCATCCTTGAAGGTGGTTGGGATAACGCCGGCGCGGGCACCACCGATGGCCGCAGCGTAGGACAGGGTCAGCTCGCGCCCCTCGCCCTTCGGATCCTGCTCGGTGGCGATCAGGCAGGGAACGCCCTTGCCGTCGACGAACTGGCGGCGAACCAGGTGGCCCGGGCCCTTCGGAGCAACCATGCCGATGGTGATATTCTCCGCCGGCTTGATCAGGCCGAAATGGATGTTGAGGCCGTGGCCGAAGAACAGCGCGTTGCCGTCCTCCAGGTTCGGTTCGATATCCTCTGTAAAGATCGCCGCCTGGGAGGTATCCGGTGCCAGCAGCATGATGACATCAGCCCACTTGGCGGCCTCAGCGTTGCTGAAAACCTTGAAACCAGCCTCCTCGGCCTTCTCGCGGGACTTCGAACCCTCGCGCAGACCGATAGCAACCTCAACGCCGGAGTCACGCAGGTTCATAGCGTGGGCGTGGCCCTGGGAGCCATAGCCGATGATGGCGACCTTGCGGCCCTGGATGATGGTCAGGTCTGCATCAGATTCGTACAGAGTCTCAATAGCCATGTTTGATGTTCCTTTTCTCTTTGGGTTCGTTAGTACTACTCATCAAGTAGTAACTCGGTCTATTGAATTTGTATCATAATTTGGGACACTGCACCCACATTGTGAGATTTTATTTTGTCGGTGCCATTGCCTTCGGCCCGCGCCCCAGCGCGACGTTGCCGGATTGCACCAGCTCGCGAATGCCGAAAGGCTCGAGGACGTCGAGAAGCGCCTGCAGCTTGCCCGGCGTACCGGTGGCCTCAACCACCACGGACTCCGGCGAGACGTCCACGATGCGCGCGCGGAAAATGTTCACTGCATCGACCACCTGGGGGCGGTTCGAGTTATCCGCGGCAACCTTTACCAGCATGATCGAGCGGGCAATGGTGTTTTCTTCCTCCAGCTCCACCACCTTGAGCACCGGGACGATTTTGTTGAGCTGCTTCGTCACCTGCTCGATGATGACCTCGGAGGCATCCACGACGATGGTCAGGCGGTTAATGCCTTCCGTCTCGGTCCGGGCAGACACCAATGAGATGAGGTTGTAGCCACGGCGGGTGAACATGCCGGTCACACGGGAGATGATGCCCTCAATATCTTGGACCCGCACGGATAGGATGTGTCGGGTGATGTCGTCTTTAGCCATTGTTTTCGGCCTCCTCGAGGGATTCGTGGATGTCGGCCGGTTCCTCGGCCGCGGACTCATTGTCATCAAACAGCGGGCGCAGGCCCAGGGCGTACTGGATTTCTTCGTTAGAAGCCCCGCCGCCAATCATCGGCCACACCTGGGCATCCTGGCCCACGATGAAGTCAATGACCACTGGACGGTCATTAATTGAGCGCGCACGTTCAATCGCCGGGCCAATCTCTTCCGCCGTGGTGACGCGAATTGACTCGCAGCCCAAGGCTTCGCTGAGCTTGACAAAGTCCGGCACATACTCGTCGTGCTCGCGCAGCTTGGTATGGGAGTACTTGTTGTCATAGAAGAGCGTCTGCCACTGGCGCACCATGCCCAGGTTGCCGTTATTGATCACGGCAACCTTGATGGGAAAGCCTTCCACGGCCGCGGTGGTCAGCTCCTGGTTCGTCATCTGGAAGCAGCCATCGCCATCGATAGCCCAGACCTCTCGCTCCGGGCAGGCAGCCTTAGCCCCCAGCGCCGCGGGCACGGCGTAGCCCATCGTGCCGGCGCCACCGGAGTTGATCCAGCTGCGGGGGTGCTCGAAGTCGAGGAACTGCGCCGACCACATCTGGTGCTGGCCCACGCCCGCACAGTAGATAGCCTCCGGGCCAACGATGGAGCTGAGTTTTTGGATAACCTCTTGCGGGTTGAGCAGGCCATCTGACGTCGGCTCAAAGCCGCGCGGGAAGCGGCGCTGCATGTTCCCCAAGTACTCCATCCACGGACCAATTCGCGGGGCATCCAACTCCGCATCATTGGCATAAGCCTTGGTCAGTCGCAAAAGCACCTCGCGGGCATCGCCCACGATGGGAACAGCCACCTCGCAGATTTTGCCGATCTCCGCCGGGTCAATGTCGGCATGGATCACCTCGGCGTGGGGAGCAAAGGTGTCCGTATCACCGGTCACGCGGTCGTCGAAGCGTGCGCCCACGGCGATGATAAGGTCCGCGCGCTGCAGGGCCGCCACCGCGGGAACGGTACCGTGCATGCCGGGCATGCCCATGTGCTGCGGGTGATTATCCGGGAAGGCACCGAGAGCCATGAGCGTGGTCACCACAGGGATTCCGGTCAGCTCCGCAAACTCGCGCAGCTCGCGGGAGGCTTCGGCCTTGATGACGCCGCCGCCAACGTAGAGCACCGGACGCTCGGCGCGCGCAATGCGCTGAACAGCCTGGGTAATCTGGCGCGGGTGCGGAGTAGTCGTGGGCTTGTACCCCGGTAGTTCCGGCATCCTTGGGCCCGAATATTCCATATAAGCGTTCTGCACGTCCTTCGGAATATCCACGAGCACAGGCCCTGGGCGCCCAGTGGCGGCCAAATGGAAGGCTGCCGCGATCGCCCCGGGGATATCTTCTGCCTTGGTGACGATGAAGTTGTGCTTCGTAATTGGCATCGTCACGCCACGGATATCAGCCTCTTGGAAGGCATCGGTGCCCAGCAGGGAGCTGCCCACCTGGCCCGTGATTGCCACGACAGGAATCGAGTCCAGGTTAGCGTCAGCCAGCGGGGTCACCAGGTTGGTCGCACCCGGGCCGGAGGTAGCAATCATGACGCCGACCTTTCCGGATGCTTGGGCGTAGCCTTCGGCTGCATGGCCGGCCCCCTGCTCGTGGCGGGTGAGCACGTGGCGCAGCTTCGTGGATTCAAAGAGGGCGTCGTACAGCGGAAGCACGGCGCCACCCGGAATGCCGAAGACAAGCTCGGTGCCGAGATCTTCGAGGGTGCGAACAATGGCGTGTGCGCCCGTGATGCGCTCGGGCGCCCGCTGAGGCGGTGTGGAAGCTGTCACGGTTGATGTGCTCCTTCATTGGGGGTGGGTGGTGAAGAGATCATCCAACGAGTAACGCCCCCGTCTTTCCTTCCTGGGTGTGAAGGTAACGGGGGCGCTTGCTGGTCGACGTCACTTGTGGACTCGCTACGGCTCGCGCCGCCCGGGTACTACTACGAGGTGAAGTCGAATAATGATCATGGGACAAACTGTACACTGATAGAAACACTACCGCTGGCATTCACCCCCATTTTTGGGATCTTTTTCTCATTTTGCGAGATTGCACAGGTGGGGCGGTTCGCCACCGCGCCGCTCAGTCAATTACGATGACCCACTATGACGTCCTCACACCCGCAGAACGCATCAACTCGTGCCGAACACCCCACGGCCGAAACGTTCAAGCCCACCCGCGAACACCTCCTCGGCATTGGCATCCTCGCTGCCATTGCTTTTCTCAGCATTGGCTGGGCCCCGAAGTACCTCTTCTGGGTCCTCATCTTCCCGGTGCTGGCCATCTGGTGGGTTCTACGCGCACGCACCACCGTTGACGGCAAGGGCATCCACATTTCCTATGGCTTCCGCGGCCCCAAGAACATCGCGTGGGGCGACTTCAAGGGAATCGGCTTCCAGCGCTCGCGGGCCTACGCCCGCACCACAAGCGGCAACAACTTCAACCTGCCGGGAGTGACCTTCAACTCCCTCCCCCGCCTTGCCGCCGCTTCCAATGGGCGCATCCCCGACGCATTGACTGCAGGCCGTGATGCTGCCGACGACAAGGTCATCATCGTCCACCGCGATGGCCAGCAAGTCCTCCTCACCAAGGAGGAATACGCCGAGTACCTCAAGAAACACCCCGAATTAAAGGATTAACCATGTACCCGCTCCGCTCCAAAGTCACGACTGTTGGCCGCCAGGCATCCGGTGCGCGCGCACTATGGCGCGCTACCGGCTCCAAGGAGAGTGACTTTGGCAAGCCAATCGTCGCTATTGCCAACTCCTTTACCCAGTTCGTCCCCGGCCACGTCCACCTCAAGAACGTCGGTGACATCGTGGCCGATGCCGTGCGCGAAGCCGGCGGTGTGCCCAAGGAATTCAACACCATTGCCGTCGACGATGGCATCGCCATGGGCCACGGCGGCATGCTGTACTCCCTGCCTTCGCGTGAAATCATCTCCGATTCCATCGAGTACATGGTCAACGCCCACACTGCCGACGCCCTGGTGTGCATCTCCAACTGCGACAAGATCACCCCGGGTATGTTGAACGCGGCCCTGCGCCTCAATATCCCCACCATCTTCGTCTCCGGCGGCCCGATGGAGGCCGGCAAGGCCGTTGTTGTCGATGGCGTGGCGCACGCGCCGACGGATCTGATTACGGCGATCACGGCGTCGGCAAGCGACGCCGTCTCCGACGAGGGCCTAACCCGCGTGGAGGAATCCGCCTGCCCCACCTGTGGTTCCTGCTCCGGCATGTTCACCGCCAACTCCATGAACTGCCTCACCGAGGCGCTCGGACTCGCGCTGCCAGGCAACGGCACCACGCTGGCCACCCACAGCGCTCGCCGCGAGCTCTTCGAACAAGCCGGCCGCACCATCGTCGAGATGTGCCAGCGCTACTACGGCGAAGAAGACGACGCTGTCCTCCCCCGCTCGATAGCCACTAAGGACGCTTTCACCAATGCTATGGCCTTGGATATGGCCATGGGTGGTTCGACCAACACCATCCTCCACACGCTGGCCGCCGCGCAGGAGGGCGAGGTGGACTTCACGCTGGAGGATATCAACGAGATTTCCTACCGCGTGCCTTGCCTGTCCAAGGTGGCGCCCAACGGCACCTACCACATCGAGGACGTGCACCGCGCCGGCGGCATCCCCGCCATTCTGGGCGAGCTGCGTCGCGCCGGCCACTTGAACCTCAAGGTCCATACCGCGCTCTACGACAACGCCGAGGAGTGGCTCGACGAGTGGGATATCCGCGGTGGCAAGGCTACCGACGCTGCCCGCGAGCTCTTCTTCGCCGCACCTGGCGGCGTGCGCACCACCGAGCCTTTCAGCCAATCCAATCGCTGGGATGAGCTCGACACGGACGCTACCAATGGCTGCATCCACGACGCCGAGCATGCCTTCTCCTCCGACGGCGGCCTCGTTGTCCTGCGCGGCAACCTTGCCCCCAACGGAGCCATCGTCAAGGCCGCCGGTGTTGAAGAGGAACTGTGGACCTTTACCGGCCCAGCTCGCGTGGTGGAATCCCAGGAAGAAGCTGTCTCCATCATCCTCAAGAAGGAAGTCCAGCCTGGCGATGTCATCGTCATCCGCTACGAGGGTCCCGCGGGCGGTCCCGGCATGCAGGAGATGCTGCACCCGACTTCCTTCCTCAAGGGCTCCGGCTTGGGCAAGGCCTGCGCCTTGATTACCGATGGCCGCTTCTCCGGCGGCACCTCCGGCCTGTCCATCGGCCACATCTCCCCCGAGGCTGCCCACGGCGGCCTCATCGGCCTAGTGGAAAACGGGGATCCCATCACCATCAACATCCGCGAGCGCCAGCTCACCCTCGACGTGGAGGACGACGTCTTGGAGCGCCGCCGCGCCACCGAGGAGCAGCGCGAGAAGCCCTGGACGCCGAAGGACCGCAACCGCCCGGTCACCAAGGCCCTGCGTGCCTATGCCAACATGGCCACGTCCGCTGACCGTGGTGCGGTGCGCGTGGTGGATGGTTACGTCAATTAGAGTATGGGGCGATGAATTTCGCCACTAACGCCGCAAGGCGCACACTCCTGACCGCCGCCGGGCTCATCATTGGCCTGGTGGGCGTCATACGCCATGTTCTCCACACGGACTACCCTGTGGACATGATCATTTACCGTGAGGGCGTCCGCGCCTTCATGGAGGGCCGCTCGGTCTACTCGGAGCCCATGTACGCTGGGGATTTGGCACTCCCCTTTATCTACCCGCCCTTCGGGGCGCTAGTCATGGTTCCGCTCACCGCCTTCGACTGGATGAGTGACGCCTTGGCGGGCGATATCATGATCGTCCTCTCGGACGCCTTGGTCTTTGCGTGCCTCTACGCAATCTTCCGCGCGCTCAAGGTGCCGCACCTGTGGCCCACCGTGACTATCGCGTGGGCTGCTGCCATGTTCTTTGAACCCATCCGCCTCAACAACGGTTTTGCGCAAATCAACATCGTCATCATGGCGCTGGTCATCTTCGATCTCGTCCCCCGCAAGCGCAAGCTCCCGCAAGGCTGGCTGATCGGTCTCGCGGCGGCCATCAAGATCACCCCCTTGGCCATGCTGCTCTACTTCCTGCTGCGCCGCGAGTGGAAGCCGATCCTCACGGCCTTCGCCTCCGCCGTTGTGGCCACCTTGCTGGCCGCGGCCTACCGCTGGGAAGCCTTCGTCGAGTTCTTCACCTCGAAGCTTCTCGATATGGGCTCGGGCGCGGATTTCGGCGTAGCTACGAACTATCAGTCCAACTCCTCGCTCAAGGGCGTCATCCAGCGTCTCTTCACATCCCAGGAGGCGATGGACAACCACGGCATGCTCATCAACGTGCTGTGGCTTCTCGCGGCGCTCACAGTCATCGGGCTCGGCTCAGCACTCATCCTGGCGCAGATGCGGCACGGCTTGCTTGTCGACGCCCACCTCACCACTGCCACCACCATGCTGCTCATCTCCCCCGTGTCGTGGTCCCACCACTGGGTGTGGCTGTCGCTCATCGTCCCCGTTCTGGTCTACCGCGCATGGTCTTGGCGGAATTCCACCTGGGTCGCCGGTAGCTTGCTGGCTGTGCTGGCCGCCTGGGTGGGCATGCTGCTCACCGTTCCGCCGAAGTGGTGGTTTGGTGACAGCATCGATGTCCACGCGATGCCGCTGTATCAGAAGTTCTTGGTCGATGACTTCGTGTGGCTAGCACTCCTCAGCTGGATTCTCTACGCCATCTGCCTCAAGGTTAAGGGCACTCAATCCGACAAGCCCCATGTTGCACTCGCTGCGGCCCAAACCACCTAAGCCCCGAAACGCAAAACTGCCCGTTCTGCCAAAGTTATGCGCCGCGCCTGCGGCGGGCTCAGGTGGTGAATGCATCTATACAGCTAGGAGGTTGTGTAGATGTTAGGCGATAGAAAGCTACGTGAGCGGTATGTGCAGGCGTATCTGCATGATGCGCGTCCGATGTCGGTGATCCTTAAGGAGTTGGGGGGCTCGAAGGCTACGGCGAAGGTGTGGCGCCAGGCTGAGGGCCTTAGCCGTGGCAAGCGCCGTCGGAGCCTGAATGAGGATAAGTACAAAGATCAATACCAAAAGATCATTGCTATTGTAGAAAGCGGTCGGTCTGCGCATAGTGCACTGAAAGAGACAGGTTTCCCACAGACCGCTTACCGATACCTTGCGCAAGACGGTATCGAACTCGCCAATACCAGTCGCGGTGGAGCCATACAACACGAGCGGGATCGCATTGCCCAAGCTTTGAAACTTGTGGATGCTGGCAAAAGCTATAAACAGGCCGGCCAGGTTGTTGATCGCTGCACTGCCACGGTGAAAACGTGGCACCATAATCGCATGTATGGGCGTTGGGTACTCAATGATCATCCCACTGAATCCGAATCGAAGGTAGGACGCGGAAAGCGTCTTATCCGCCATGACCGAATAGCGATAGCCTATCTGCTTGATCAGGGTCTTACTCACCGTGAGATTGCAGCCCACCTTGGCCGGAATCAGTCGACGATTAGCAGGGAAATCGCCCGTGGGATGACTGAGCATGGCTACGATGCCCTCGTGGCGCAAAAGCGGGCTGTAGACCGTTTAGCCAGGCCTAAACCCCGTAAACTCGATACCAACCCGCAGTTGCGGGCCTTTGTCATCGAGGGGTTGAACACGAAGTGGTCACCTTCCCCTTGGCTGCTGAGCCCTGCCCCTAGGAACAAAAATCGGGGCACTTCACTTCTGCTCTGAACCAGTGCGCCCTCTGGGCTAGCATTGGACTGCTATCTACACTTTCCTAGGATAGGCACGAGAATGGGGTTATGTTAATGAGACGCATGATGGCACGGATAGGGTTCACTAGTATTGTCTCCCTATTACTCTCCTCTTGTAGTTTTGATGACCCATTGGCTTCTCATCTCGCGTCCCTAGGACGATCGGGACATGCAACCCCCGTTACTGAGTCCATCACACTGGAGGAACTCTACGGACCAGAATGGACTGAGTTTTCGCTCGTGTGCCCATACACTCCGTATCAAACAGTCAAAGAAACACTTATGGCTGATGATCCCCCTGTTCCAGAACACGGCTTCTCCGATCAAGAAAACTTCCTCTTTCTTAGAGGAAAGGGCGACAGCGAACAATGGGTGAAGTTCTCTCGAAAGGCTCTCGATCTGTGTTCTCCATCAAGTCCGCCTTCTTTAATCATGGAGTCAACGACAGTTGCTCTCAGTTTTTCTCTGGATAATCCGGGTAGTGCTTGGATTCTAACCGGCTTGAACAAGTAGTCATATGGGCTCGCTGCTTGATGTGCATGATTCCGCCACGACTGTCGATAAGTTAATCGAGATGTTTACCGGAAAAATACGCAACATCACCAAAACATTGACCTGGGACCAAGGTGTGGAACTAGCCCAAGTAGACAGGCCGAGCATCGAACGTGGGCTCGCAGTCTACTTCTGCGATCCACACTCACCCCGGCAGCGTCCTACCAACGAAAACACCAACGGGCTAGTCCGAGACTTCCTACCCAAAGGAAGCGACTTTAGTACCCTGACCGATAAGGGCGCTCAACACATTCAAGACCCACTCAACGGGCGCCCCAGAAAAGTCCTCAACTGGTACACACCAGAAGAGAAAATCCAAGAACTATTCAAGTGGTGCATCCACCACTTGAAACCGCCTGCGGCGGGCGGGAAAACTTTGGCAACATTGGCACCTCAGCGACGCCATACTATGCGCCCAACTCAGCCCTCAGCTAAATCCTTGAGTGCTGCCAAGTGACCGTCGAAGGCGATCTTGCCTTGCTCAGTCAAGGCGACCCACACCGAGTCCTTAGCGCGGCTGGTGCCGTATTCGCGGAAGCGAGTCACGTAGCCGGCTTGTTCTAGCGCTCCGAGCTGCTTGGACAGGGAGGCGTCGGAAAGCTCCGTGCGGTCGCGCAACACGGCGAATTTCATCTCACGGTTTACCTCCCCACCCTGCGTGGCCCCGAAGGCATTGAGCGTGGCGCAAATTTTAAAGCGGTTGAGCGGGTGGATTATCGGATCGAGCTCACTCATCGCGGCATCCTATTCAGCGCACCGGTGTGCAACGTCCAAAAGACCGACAAACTGCACAGCACACCTGCGATGCACGAGGCAATAACGTGCCCTTCAACAAAGGGATTGAACAGTGCCGGCAGCATCATAAACCCCAATCCTGCGTAGAAGCGCCAGGTCACATTCCTGGAGGCGTGCGGATCAACCTTCTGACGCATCGAATCCCGCACCCCCGTGCGGTAAAAGAAGGCAAGACTCACCAAGAGCCCGAGTACAAGAAGCAGTCCACCAACAAGAACGAGAGGATGGACGTCATCCTTGATCCACATGTAGGCAAACCACGCGCCGTAAGCAGCCGATGCGAGCAAACTCAGCCAGATAGGCGGCCGCTTCGCCGCGGCTAGCTGTTGTTGCTCCTCAAATGCGAGTGCTTCTCGAACATCCTGATCGGACAAAACTAAAGCTCCCCTCCTGCGGCACCAAAGTCATTGTTTTCCATTACGGAAACCAACTTACTTTACGCAATGGCAAACAACAACAGTTGGTGTATAACTGCAGGCTGGGAGCTTAAGTAGGCGCTAAAACTCTTAGCTCAACGGGTTGACGCCAGCTCCAAACCACCAGATGGCCACGAGCGCGGCAACGCCAATGACGACAAAGACCCACGAGGTTGCCAGTGGGCGACGGGTCCAGGAGCGATTGAAGTCAAGGGAGATGAATCCCGGACCGGTGAACTGCAGGGCCACAGCGATAACAAAGAGCACCAGACCCAGCCAGACGCTCTCATTCCAGGCAAAGACATCCAACCCAGCACCGGAGGCATTGAGGCCGTGGATAGCAGAAAACCCAGTAACAATGAGGCCGAACATGGCCGCCAGCGGTGTAACTAGACCCAGAAGCAGGAAGGCGCCGGCAATGAGCTGGACGGTGGGCACGCCGATGGCCAAGGCCGCCGCCATGGTGTACTCACCGAACTCATTCTCCAAGCCTGACAGCCCCTCGTTGCCGCCGAGCTTAAAGAAGGTCGAAGCACCAGCCACGAGCAGGTAAACGCTGAGCGCCAGGCGCACGAAAAGTAGACCAAAGTCAATGGTGCCTCGGCGAGCCGACGAGTGCTTTTCTTCTACAGCCTCCGTCTCGGTTGAGGTGACTGGCTCATCCGCAGGGTCAGCCACGGCAACGGCGCTGGGCTCTTCATCAGCCTCGGCCGCCGGCATGGCAGTCGTCTCCGTATCGGTTCCTGCCGTCGCCTCCGCGCGTGGGAAAGCAGTAGTTTCAGTTTCAGCATCTGCGGCAGCGCTATCGAAAGACAAGGAGTCGCGGGAAGCGCTCTCAAAGGTTTCGGTCTTGGCCTCAGGCTCTGCCTCAACGGCGGGCTCTTCGGCCTTCTTAGGCTTGATCACCTGCGGCTCGGCGCGCCCCGGGCGCTGGAAGAGGCTGCTCTTCTTCGGCTTTTCGGCCGCAGCTTCCGCGGGCGCGTTGTCCTTCACGGAGTCTTTGCCCGTGTAGGTCGGGATATCGTCATCAAAGTCGGTGGCTTTATCAGGAGTTTTATCGCTCATACCTCCAACTTAAGGCAGCACAGCACCCTTATGGTGCATCTTTACCGGCGCGGCGCGAAGCTAAAACCGCATGGCCAGCGTTTAAGACGTCTTCGGTGAGATCAGCAAGCAACTCCGACTCCAGCCGCCAGCGCTGCCAGTAGAGGTCGATGTCGAGCGGGAAGTCGTCGAGAAGCACTAGCTCCCCGGACTCCAGCAATGGCTGGGCCTGCAGGCGCGGCACCAAGCCCCAGCCCAGGCCGTAGCGCACAGCTTCGACATAACTCTCCGAGGAGGGAATCTGAGATACCCGTGCGCGCAGGACGTGGGAGTCGATGAAGCGCTCACGCATGGCGTCATCCAACGTGGCGTCGTTCGGCCCGAAACCCACGATGGGCAGCGTCTCCCAGTCCTCGAAGGTCTCCGCCAGCTCCGGCGCGGCGACGGCAAAATAGCGCATGGTGCCGAGGTATGTGGATTCGCAGCCAGAGACTGGCGTTTGCTCGCGAGTCACAGCTCCCAGAACGTCGCCGCGGCGCAGCATTGCGAGCGTGCGGGCCTCATCCTCGATGCGGATACGCAGCGCCGCCGCACCGCGCTCGGCAGTGCGCTGGATTACAGGACGAAACCACGTGGCCAGGGAATCCGAGTTGATGGCAACGGTCAGTGGCACGCGGGACAACCGCTCGGTAAGCCGCGCATCCGCTTCCGCCTGGACCAGCGCCATGCGTCGTGCGGCTTGGGCGACGATCTCCCCCGCCTCAGTCACGGTGACAGGGGTCCCGCGGCGCAGGAGTATGCGGCCCGTCGACACCTCCAGTGCCTTGATGCGCTGGCTCACGGCCGAGGGAGTGATTCCCAACACAGCCGCGGCACCCTCGAAGGAACCTTCATCGATGATGGCCAGCAGTGTTTCGGTATGCAGCGGGTTCATGAAGCAATATTAAACCAGATGTAGAACATTTAACTGGACTTCATATGTCGATATACGCACACTAGAAGCCATGTCAGTATTGCTCGCAGGATTTGCGCTGGGCCTGTCCCTCATCATCGCTATCGGACCGCAGAATGCCTACATCATCAAGATGGGTATTAAACGCGACCATGTCGGCCCCATCCTGTTGGCATGCTTGCTTTCCGACGTCATCCTGATCACCGGCGGCACCGCCGGCGTCGGCGTCCTTGTGGAGCGCTTCCCCACCGCGCTCGTCGTGGTGAAGTACCTCGGCGCGGCCTACCTCATCTACTTCGGCTTCACGTGTTTCCGCGATGCCTTCAAGAAGGAACAGGAAGCACTGGTAATTGAGGAAACTGCACCGGTGGCCCAAGTTGTTGATGAGAATTCGGGTTCCTCTGGGACACCGGGGAACTCAGTACTTACGAAGATCCGCCCCCGCGTGCGCTCAAAATCCTGGGTCAAGCCCGTCCTCGGTGCGTTGGCGCTGACGTGGCTTAACCCCCTGGCCTACGTCGACGCGCTAGTCATGCTGGGCTCCATTGCAAACCAATATGGCGACCAGCGCTGGGTGTTCGCGGCAGGCGCCATCATGGCCAGCGCAGTGTGGTTCCCCTCCCTAGGCTTTGGCGCCTACAAGCTCTCCCACGTGCTGGCCAAGCCGACGACGTGGCGCGTAGTCAACATCGTCATCGGCTGCGTCATGATTGCACTAACGGCGAAGCTGTTGCTCCACTAATTTTTCTGTGAGTCCTCGGGGAGTTCTTCATCCTCGGCGGGATCTCCCACCGCGCCGGTTTCTTCCACCCAGGCCTTGATCTCTTCGTCGCTGCGGTCCTGCTCCACGGCGTCGCGCTCGGTGTAGTAGGAGTGATCGTTGCGGTTTTCCTCCCACTCTTCCTTGTCGAAGTCGAGCTCCTCGTCCGAATCCAGCTCATCGACCACATCGGAGACGAGATCCTCAAAAAGGGCTTCATCGTCCATGTTGGAATCAGCGATCTGCTGACCAATCTCATCGTCGTAACGCGCTGCGTCATATTCCGAATCGGGATGCAGCTTCAGGTGAAGCAGGGCGCGGATGCGCTCGCGGCGCAAGCCTTCATCCTTGATCTTGCCCAAGGAGCGCAGCCATCCAACCACCAGGATGACGACGAGGACGATGCCCATGTAGCCCAGAACCGGGTACACATACTGCATGAGCGCCTTGAAGCCGGCGAAGGAAACCGCGAAACCTGCAAGGCAGCCGGCGATAAAGATGATGCGGTACTTGGACTCGTTGCCGGAGGACAAACGCTTACCCAGCGCATAGAACATGCCGATGGCCGTATTAAAGATCATCAGGTAGATGATGACTGCCATGATGACGCCAAGGACTGGGTGAACGTTGTCCACCAGGGTCAGCATCGGAATATCTGAATCGCCCACATTCTCCGCGTTCATCAGCAAGGAGAAACCAGCAATGGCCATGAGCACCGCGTAGACCGCGCCGCCTACAATGCCACCGACACCAGCCTCACGCGGGCTGATGTTATCGCCACCGATCACCAAGGACATCGATACAGCCAGAATGAGGGCGAGGCCGTTGTAGTTCAGCGCGGATACGAGCCAGAACGGAATCGGGGACTCGATCGCTTCAGAGGCACTAATGGCCGCATCAACGTTCTCTGGCATGTGCAGCAGCGTGTAGGTGCCTACAAAGAGAACGGCGATAATGATGGTCGGCGTGAGAAGACCAATAACCTGTGACACCTTATCCACATCAAACATGCCTGTGATGAGAACAAGCACGAGCATGAGCAGCGAGCCTACCCAAGCCGGCCAGCCGAACTGCTGTTGCATGTTGGAACCGGCACCCGCCAGCATGACGAAGCCCACCGCAAATAGCGTGAGGATTACCGCGACATCCAGAATGCGCGAAATGATCGGGTGGGTGATGTTCCTGAACACCTGGTTGTGCTCGCTGGCGTGGAAGTAGCTTCCCAGTTGGAGGAAGACTGTACCGGCAAGGGTCATGACCAAACCGGCAACCAGGATTCCCCACATGCCGGGAATACCGAAGGACGTAAAGTACTGGACAACTTCCTGTCCCGTGGCAAAGCCCGCACCCACGAGCAAGCCAATGAAGGACAAAGCGATGCCTACGACGTTTTTATAAGACACGTTTTCCTATCTGTTTTCTAGTTTCTTCTCTTTATGCTTTATGACTAGCGCATAAAAACGCGCCATACCTTTGATGAAGTACGGCGGCACACTACTACCACGGTACTCCATCATGACAGGAAAACATGTGTGCGGCCATGGAGAGCTTGCTCCAATGGCCGCTAAAGCATGAGGCGGCTCACCTCTTAATGCTCGGCAAACGTAGCGGTATCAATGACGAATCGGAACTTCACATCACCCGCAACGACGCGCTCATAGGCGGCATCGACGTCATCGACGCCGACCTTCTCAATGACCGCTCCCAGGCCGTGCTCGGCACAAAAGTCCAGCATTTCCTGGGTTTCGGCGATCCCGCCAATGTTGTTGCCGGTGAGCACCTTGCCGCCGCCTACCAGGCGGTTGAGGCGCAATGGCAGGGCCTCCGGCGGCAGCCCCACGACAGACATGATGCCGCGCGGCTTGAGCATCCGCAGGTAGTCCTCGAGGTTGTACTCGGCGGAAATCGTGGAGAGGATGAAGTCGAACTCCCCGCGGTGGTTTTTGAAAAAGTCCTCTTCTTCGGTGGTGGCGAGCGTACGGTTCGCGCCCAGCTTCGCGGCCTCCTCAGCCTTGCGCGAGGTGCGTGAGATGACAGTGACATCCGCCCCCTTGGCAGCGGCAATCTGTACGCCCATGTGCCCCAAACCGCCGAGGCCCACGACGGCCACCTTCTGCCCTTCCTTGACGTCCCAGCGAGCCAGCGGAGAGTAGGTGGTAATTCCGGCACACAGCAAGGGCGCGGCGACATCGAAGTCAAGGGCATCCGGAATACGCAGGACGAAATCCTGGTTCACCACGACCTTCTCCGCATAACCACCTTGGGTAATCGTTCCGTCGACGTCGGTGGAATTATAGGTGCCCACACCACCATTAAGGCAGTTCTGCTCCATTCCAGCTTGGCACTGCTCGCACTCGCCGCAAGAATTCACCAGGCAGCCCACGCCGACGCGGTCCCCCACCTGGAACTTGGTGACGTCCTCCCCCACGGCGGAAACAACGCCGGCGATCTCATGGCCGACGGTCAGCGGGAAGTGCGCCTCACCCCACTCATTGCGGATGGTGTGGATGTCCGAGTGGCAGATGCCCGCGGCCTTTATGTCGATGACGACGTCATCGGCGCGCGGGTCACGACGCTGGATGGTCACAACCTTAAAAGGTTCGTTTGGGCCTGTCTTTTGGAGTGCTTTAGCAGAAATAGTCATGGCGACCACGGTACCCCGCAGCCGCCTGACCTCGCCTAATGGAAATTTATACCAACTAAGAGAGCTTCTTCGCGATCAGCTTATTGACCTGCCCCGGGTCAGCCTTACCCTGGGTAGCCTTCATGACCGCGCCAACGATGGCGCCGGTGACCTTCTTGTTGCCAGCCTTGTACTTCTCCACGATGTCCGGGTTGGCTGCCAGGGCATCATCAACGGCCTTCTCGATTGCGCCGTCATCGCGCACGACCTCGAGTCCGCGATTGGCGACGACCTCGTCGACATCCCCCTCGCCTTCGAGGACGCCGTCAACCGCCTTGCGAGCAAGCTTGGTGGTCAGCTTGCCTTCCTTGACCAGCTCGACCACGCGCGCGACCTGAGCCGGGGTGATGTCGAGGGCGCTCAGCTCAACGCCGCCCTCATTAGCCTTACCGGTCAGGTAAGAAACCCACCAAGAGCGGGCCTCATCCGGGCTGGTTCCGGCTTCCACGGTTTCGATGATGAGATCCAAGGCGCCGGCGTTGACCAGATCGCGCATCTCCTCGTCCTTGAGGCCCCACTCCTCTTGGATGCGGGCGCGGCGAATCCACGGCATCTCTGGCAGGGTCTGGCGGATTTCCTCAACCCACTCGCGGGAGACAATCACCGGCGGCAGGTCCGGGTCGTTGAAGTATCGGTAGTCCTCGGCGGTCTCCTTCGGACGGCCCTTGGAAGTCGAACCATCCGTTTCCTGGTAGTGGCGAGTTTCCTGGACGATCTCGCCACCGTCGACAAGCACCTGCGCCTGGCGCTGCATCTCAAAGCGCACCGCCTGCTCGACGGAGCGCAGGGAGTTGATGTTCTTGGTTTCGGTGCGGGTGCCGAACTCTTCCTGGCCCACCGGGCGCAGCGACACGTTGGAATCCACGCGCATCGAGCCCTGATCCATGCGGGCATCGGACACGCCCAGTGCCGCGACGAGTTCACGCAGGGCAGAGACATAGGCGCGGGCAACCTCGGGGGCGCGCTCGCCAGCACCAATGATCGGCTTGGTCACGATCTCAATGAGCGGAATGCCCGCGCGGTTGCAATCCACCAGCGAGGAGGTCGCGCCATGGATACGGCCGTCGGCACCGCCCAAGTGGGTGAGCTTTCCGGTGTCTTCTTCCATGTGGGCACGCTCAATTTCTACGCGCCACTCGGTGCCGTCATCGAGGACGACGTCAAGGTAGCCGTCGTATGCAATCGGCTCATCATACTGAGAGATCTGATAGTTCTTCGGCTGGTCCGGGTAGAAGTAGTTCTTGCGGGCAAAGCGCGACGATTCCGCAATCTTGCAGTTCAGCGCCAGACCGATCTTGATGGCGCCTTCCACGCCCTTAGAATTCACTACCGGCAATGCTCCGGGCAGACCCAGCGAAACCGGGTCCACGTTGGAGTTGGGGGCTGCGTTGAAGTTCGTGGGCGAGGTGGAGAACATCTTGGTTTCCGTATTGAGCTCCACGTGAACTTCCATGCCCATTACGGGTTCGAACTTTTCCAGGACCTCGTCGTAGTCCATCAGGTCATACATCGCAGCAGTCATGCGTGCCATCTTAGTATGTTAACGCGTCACCGTGCGCAACCGCCTAACCCAACAAGGTGATGCCGTGCGTAATAAGAATTTTGGCGATCATCGCTGCCGGATACACCATGGCATAGCCCAAGGACACACGCTGATCAGTGCTCGTCCGATTATTCACAAAAGCGAGAACTGCCGGTTGAGTCTGAGCTCCGGCCATAGCACCCGCCGTCTTTGTAGCGCCGACGCGCAGGAATCGGCGCATCACAAAGGCAAACCCGAATGCGACCAGCGTTGTGATGATGATGCCAAGGAGAAGAATCTTCCACCACGCGCCGCCTGTAAAGGCACCGGCGATCTCCCCGCCCGCATTCGTTCCGGCTTGGGCCAAGAAGAGCAACAGTCCGAGCTCGGAAAGAATCGTGTTGGCTGAGTGCGGCAATGCGGTCACTGTATTGCCGATTCGCCCAATCCGCGCCATGACCAACGCGACGATGAGAACGCCGGCGGCAGCACCGAGGTTGAAGGAAGATCCGCCCGGAAGCGGGATATCGATATGCCCTACAAAGATGCCAAGGGCCAAGCCGAGGCCGAGGGATACGGGGTTGATATCGGTTAGGCCTTGCGAAGAATCCCCAAGAAAGTTTGAGATCTCGCGCAGCGACTTCTTTGAGCCCACGACGCGCACGCGATCTCCCAGCTCCACGATGTGTTCGGGGATAGCAACCTGATCGTTGTCCGCACGGCGAACGCGCGAAATGCGCGCGCCCCACCGGTCAGACAGCTGGTTGTTCAGCTCCGCAATAGTCAGGCCAGCCAAGCTGTGCTCGGAGATAGTAATGCGACGAAAGTCTAGCTCGTGGCGGTCATCGTTGAGGATCTGCGGGGATTCACGGCCAGCGCGCTCAATGATATTGTCCAGATCTTCCGGGGCACCGACGAGCGTGACCACATCACCTGGGTGCAACACATCGAAAAACTTCGGCAGGACGATATCATTGCTGCCGACGCGCCGCAGGCGGGTCACTTGCACTTCCCCGTTGCCGATGTCTGCAATCTCTGCCACCGCGATTTCTCTCAGAATCTGCATGTGCTGGCGCGTGACGGGTGACAGGGTGTCGTCGTCATTCCCGGCGTCGCGAAGCACGAGCACCGTGGCCGCGAGCATGCCGATGACGCCGAATAAGTAAGACACCGCGTAGCCCACGGTTGCTGCGCCGGGATCACCCGTAGCTTCCGACGCCGCCGCCAACGCGGGGGTATTCGTCACAGCGCCGGCAAAAGTACCCGCGATGGTGGCATTCGATAGCCCAAAAACATAAGTGCCCAACCCCCACGCGGCAAGCGCCGCGACGATGAAGACTCCAATCATCGACAGCACTGGGCCCGTCGCGGTTTTCAGCGACTTAAAGAAGGACACCCCAGAATTATTGCCAATGCCAAAGGCAAAGAGCACCAACCCGAGCATTCCCAGAATGGGAGGTACGGAGGCCTCCACACCAACGGCGGAGGCGGCGGCCGAAAAAGCAATACCAAGGAAGAGAACGGCGGCCGCCCCTAAGCTAATTCCCCGGGTTTTGATGCCGCCGAGCGCCATGCCGATGCCAATCAGCAAAAACACCAACAGGACCGGCTGCTCAGCAAGGAAAGCTAATACGCTTGTCATCGAAACCTTTATTAACTATGGGCGGCCTTGTCGCGGCGTTTAACCGAAGAGGGCTTGCGCGTTGGCATAGCGCTTTGCCGGAACCACCTTCAGCTTGCCCACGGCATCCTCGAGCGGGACGAGGTCGATGTTTTCACCGTGGAGGGCGACGCACATTCCGGACTGACCATTGTGCGCGGCACGGGCGGCGTGGGTGCCGTAACGGGTTGCCAGGACGCGGTCATACGCCGTCGGCGTGCCGCCGCGCTGGATGTGGCCGAGGACCGTCGTGCGCACGTCGTAACCGGTGCGCTTCTTGATCTCATCACCGATGACCTGGCCAATTCCGTTGAAGGTCTGGTGACCAAACTGATCGACACCGCCCGCTTCGAAGTCCATGGTGCCTTCCTTGGGAAGTGCGCCTTCGGCGACGCAGATGATGCCATACTTCTCACCCATCTGGAAGCGGCGTTCCATCGCCTTGGTGATATCTGCGATATCGAATGGGACCTCGGGGATCACCGTGTAGTGCGCGCCGCCGGCCATGCCTGCATGCAGCGCAATCCACCCAACGTGGCGGCCCATGACCTCCACGATGAGGATGCGGTTGTGGGACTCAGCAGTGGTGTGAAGGCGGTCAATCGCATCGGTGGCCACGGACACGGCCGTGTCGAAACCGAAGGTGTAGTCCGTTGCATTGACGTCGTTATCGATGGTCTTTGGAACGCCGACAACTGGGATACCGTTGTCAGAAAGCCACTTAGCACCCTTGAGAGTTCCCTCGCCGCCAATGGCGACGAGCGCATCAACCTCAGCATCGGCCATATTGGCCTTGATGGTGTCCAGCCCAGCCTTGAACTTATCAGGGTGGAGGCGGCCAGTACCAAGGATGGTTCCGCCGCGAAGGAGGATGCGGTCAATTTCAGCGTCGTCATAAAGGTCACGGCGTCGGTCTTCCATCAGACCAACCCAGCCGTCCTCGTAGCCGACGACCGTATCGCCGAACTCGTTGGATGCGGTGCGAACGACCGCGCGGATAACAGCATTCAGACCGGGGCAATCACCACCGGATGTCAGTACAGCAAGACGCATGACATCCAATCTACTCGCTTCCCTATTGGCTCGCAGTCTCCACACCAGCGTGCAGGGTATCCCGGAAGAAGAGCGAAGCAATACACCCGACGAAAAGGATCGCAGCGATAGCGACCAGCGAGTCCGCCGCGCCGGCGACCTGCATGACTGCTGATACACCGGCCACACCAATCACCGAGCCCACCTGTCGCGATGTGTTATAGACACCGGAAGCAGCTCCCATGAAATGTGCATCAATATCGCGCATCGTCGTCGCGGCATTGGATCCCCAAATAAAGGACTGTCCCGCCCCCAAGGCCGCACATGGCAGGCTCAGCCACCACCCCGAAACACCCGCGTGCATGAGGAACCACAGCACGGCGAAAGTGGCAATCAACATGCCGAAGCCCGTGAGCGCTAATAGTCGTGGATGCAGCCTATCTGCCAAAATCCCCGCTAGTGGTGACACGCACAAAGAAACCAGAGCCATCGGCGTGACGATCATTCCGGCATCTCCCGCCGATAAACCCTGCTCGACCTGCAACCACATCATGATCGGAATCATCATCGACGCAGCCATAAAGCCCATGGACACGATGGCCACCGTGCCCACGGAGTAGTTACGGTCCTTAAACAACCCAAGCGGAACGAGCGCTGCCGCCCCACGGGATGATTGCAGGCGCACGAAGATAGCCATGCCGACAATTCCGGCGACGAGGAGGGCCCAAATCCACCACGGCCAGCCAGTCTCTGGCCCTTGTTGCACCGCAAAGACGAAGCAGGTCAACGAGACAAACGACGCCCCTACCGACACGAAATCAATCCTTCCGGTCGCCGTCGGCAAGGAAGGCACCCACAGGCCGGAAAGAACAATCGCTGCAATGACAATGGGAATGTGGATCCAAAAGACCGCCTGCCACCCAAACGCGGCTACAACGAAGCCTCCCACTAGCGGTCCAGCAAGAGTGGCCAGCGAACCCACCACGCCCCAGGCACCCAACGCACGGCCGCGCCGCTCACGAGGGAAAACACGGTTGAGCACCGCCATGGTCTGCGGCATCTGAATGGAGGCACCTAGGCCTTGTAGCGACCGTGCGGCGATGAGAAACTCTACGGATGGCGCCAGCGCACAAAGCAGTGCACCAAGGCCAAAGAGTCCGTTGCCGAGCTGAAACATTCGCTTCTGCCCGTAGATATCCCCTAGCCTTCCAGTAAACAGGAGAGGCACAACCACGGCGAGCAAATAGATGGCCGAGACCCACAGCACCTGATTGACGTCGGCGTTGAACTCACGACGGACGTCGGGAAGCGCAACTGCAATCATTGATTGATCCAGCAACGACATAAAGAAGCCGAGTGACAGCGCCGCCATGGCGAGCCAAGCTTGCTTTTCTGAAGTGTACGTTGCTGCGTGATTCATGGAGGGAAGTCTAGCCACCGTCCATGCAGGCGGCCTAAACTGAAGCGCATGGGAATGATTGACATTAAGAAACCACAGGACGTATCGACGGCCGCGACCGTCTCTCTGGGTCTCATTGGCGGTTGGCTCACAGCTCGGGAAACTGGAATCCGCCCGCTAGGCGGCGTTGTACTCGCCGCCGCTGGCGTCTGGGCCGGACGCAGCTGGTGGGCTAAGACGAACCCAGCCACTACGGCTGGCCTTGCTGCTCTATACACCGGCGCGTTTGGCCTCTCGCACCCGCTGGCTAAGAAGATTGGCTCCTGGCCGGCAGTCCTGGCCGTCACCGCCGCAAGCGCTGGTGCTGCCTACGCGCTTTCCGACGCCCAGTAGATCCCCACGCCCCACGTGCCGCCAACAACGCACGTGGGGTTTTGATTGTTTTCTCACCTTACCCCTACTGCACCCTATCGAACCTCCTAGCTAACAGGGTGCCACTACCCCCGTTTATAGTAGCGACTTGACGTGAATTCACTACTGGCTATGGCTATGTGCGGTGAGGGTCGGTAGAATCATTGTTAGAACATTTCTTCTAACTCATTTTTCTCGGGGGAGACATTCATGACTACCACCGCCACGCACCCTTCAACCTCCTCTTCTTTCTTCTTCTCAACAACGAATCCGAATAATCCACACGCTATAGCCCGCGCGGCAGCCCGCCGCGCTATCTACAACACCTGGGTTGGTGCTATGCCCAGCCTGCAGGCTGATATCAACACCACCGCTTTAAGCTTGGTGGCTGCCTGGTCACTGCCGGAAGGCCACATCAAAGCAGGTCTGCGTGCTATCCACCGGCTTGATAGCCTGCCGAAAGTCAAAGCCATACAAGACACCTTGTGCCTGCTGGACATTGAGTCCTTGATTGCTATTGACCAACCCATGTCAGCCCTGACGGCCCTGACGGATGAAACCCTGGATTTTATCGACACCATCCTGGCTGACTTCTTCACCCCTTCGAAACCCAATCAGGCTTTTCCTACACGTAGCCAAATCAGGCG
>NZ_KV805179.1:0-162618 GCF_001811565.1 Corynebacterium sp. HMSC078A10
CACCCGGTGGCTTTCGCTCCTTCAATATAGCCATTGCATTCGATGTCGCGCTTCGCTTTTTCGCTCGCTGGGCAGCGCGCTTGTCCTCGATGTTGCAGATCATCAACCACAGCGTTTTCAGCGCCGCGGTGTCGTTCGGGAATTGCCCGCGGTTACGGGTAGCTTTACGCAGTTCAGCGTCGAGCGATTCGATCGAGTTTGTGGTGTAGATCACCCGGCGAGCCGCTGGCGGGAACTGCATAAACGGCACGAACCGGTCCCAGGCGTCGCGCCAGACTTTGACCGATTGCGGGTATTTACGGCCCAGTTCACTGGCTTCGAACGCGTCCAGGGCGTCGCGGGCAGTGTCCTCGTTGGCGGCCGTGTAGACCTCACGTAACGCACGGGAGACACCTTTGTGGTCCTGATACGACACCCACCGGTTCGCAGCTCGGTTCAGGTGCGCAATACAGGTCTGCACCATGGAATTCGGCCAGGTAGCCTCCGCTGCTTCCGGCAAGTCTTTGAGCCCGTCGTAGCACACGATGAACGCGTCTTGGACGCCACGGTTGGTCAGATCTGCGCAGACTGATGCCCAGAAGGCGGCACCTTCATTGTCAGCGATCCACAATCCCAGGATGTGCTTGATGCCGTCGATGTCCACACCGATTGCCATATAGCAGGCCTTATTGACCACGCGGTGGCCATCGCGGATTTTCACGCGTAGCGCGTCGAGGAATACCACTGGGTAGAACTCGTCGAGTTGGCAGTTTTGCCAGATCAGCACCTCATCAGTCTAAAGACCAGGATCCCTTTTCCACCGTTTCCCTGCGGTGAGGGAGGGGGCTTTGGTGATCCTAGGGTTCGGGGCGTGGCGCTGGCCAGCCGCTGCCCGGTGGGGTTGGGATGGTGGGATTTGGGGGGGACGTCGCCAAGCAATGCAGCGCCAGAAGTATGCGATAATTCGAGAATGATTACCGTAGGCGACATCGCAGGCCAGATCGGAACCCCTCTGACAGGAAACGCCACCAAGGTGCTGCTCCTGGGAGCGGGCGAGCTGGGCAAGCAGTTGGTCATTGCCTTTCAGAACTTAGGGCTTGAGGTCCACGCCGTGGACCGCTACGCAGGAGCACCCGCGCAGCAGCTTGCGCACTTTAGCTATATTGCAGACATCAGGGACCCGCACAAGGTGTGGGAGCTGACCGAGCGCATCAAACCGGACTACGTGGTCCCGGAAGTGGAGACCGTCGCGGTGGAGGCGCTGAAGCGGATTGAGGAATTCGGCACCACCGTTGTACCCTCGGCGCGGGCGTGTGAGCTAACACAGTGCCGCGAGAGCGTTCGTGAGGTGGCTGAGAGCATCGGCCTGCCTGTCACGGCCTATCGCTTTGCTGAGTCCGCTGAAGAGTTGCAGGACGCGGTGGGGGAGCTGGGGCTGCCGTGCATCGTGAAGCCGGATATTACGACCTCCGGGAAGGGACACGTCCTTCTTAAGGAAGAAGAGGACGTGGCGGAGGCGTGGTCCATGGTGCGCCACGTGTCTTCGGAGTATAAGCGCGTGGTGGTGGAGCGCTTCGTTGACTTCGATTATGAGGTCACGCTGCTTGCTGTGCGCTCTATTGACCCGGCCACGGGCAAGATGGCCACGTGGTTCAGTGAGCCCATCGGCCACCGCCATGAGAACGGTGACTTGGTGGAATCCTGGCAGCCCATGGCGATGAGTGAGGACGCCCTGGCGAACGCGCGCTCCGTTGCAGCGCGTATTTCTAATGAGTTGGGCGGGCGTGGCGTCTACGGCGTAGAGCTCTTTGTGGCGGGCGATGAGGTGTACTTCTCATCTGTCTCGCCGCGTCCTTTGGATACCGCCATGCTGACTGGGTATACGCAGCGCTTCTCCGAGTTTGAGCTGCACGTCCGTGCGATTCTGGGCTTCCCTATTGACGTGACGTTGGTCAGCCCCGGTGCTGCGGTCATTCTGCACGCGGACGCTGAGCTTGATGACGTCTCCTTTACCGGCCTCGACACCGCCCTTTCCTACGAGGAGACGGATGTGCGTCTGTTTGGTAAGCCGTGGGCCTACGCCGGCCGACGCATGGGCATGGTGGCCACGACTGCTGAGGACGTTGAGACCGCCCGCGACAGGGCAGCGCTGGCGGCTGGAAAGATCACTGTCGGGCCGAATGCTGATAGAACCGTTCACGGTGACTCGCAGCCCGTGGAGACGAACGCCACTGCCGTCTCCGATATTGAGGTCATTGAGGTTCCGGAACCGGTTGTGGACGTCGACCCGAAGCTGACCCGCTCTGCCGATGACTAGGCCTAGTTAAGCGGAGGACTCCTCTAGCCGCGCGATATGCAGCGTCAGGTAGGAGACTTCATCGGGGGTTAATGCACTGTCGAGGCGCAGCTCAATCAGGTTAGCCACCATCTGGGCAGTCTCGACGGCATCGGGGTAGCGTGCGGAGATGGCGGTGGCCACCTGGCGGTCGTCGGAGTCGAGCTGTTGGTGTTCCGCCATGCGTACGAAGAGGTAGCGGAGGTGCGTGATGAAGCGGGCGACGGAGATGTCCTCGCTGTTGAGCTCCGTATCGTTGTGGGAACCGATGACGGCCAGGATCTGTTGGATGAGGCCCGTCATGCGGTAGGTGCCGGAGAGATCCCCCACCGCGAAGCCGGCGTTGACCAGGTGCAGGGTGATGGCCACGGCTTCGTCAGGAGCCAGTGGTTTGTGCAGGCCGCTGTTGATGGCGTCGAGAAGCCGTTGCGCCAGGGCAAAGTCATCGGCGTAGAGGTGGCGCACCTCAGCTTCCAATGGATAGGACACGGTGTTGCCGCGGCTGACCGCGCCGTGGATGTGATCCGCAATAGCCACGACCAGCGTGAGTTTGCTGCGCAGTGCCTCAGACATGTCGACGGAGTGCATGGCGTCGATGACCAGCTGGACGTATTCGCCGGGAATGCCGGCGATCATGGCGGCGAGGTGGTCCGGATCGCGGCCGGAATCAGGGACGAAGACCTTCACCACCTTGGCCGGGTCAACCTCAGTGCCAGGTTTGGCTTGGAAGCCGATGCCGCGGCCGGTGACAATGACGTCCTCCGCGCCGCGCCGTGCGAGCACGACGTTGTTATTGAACACGCGCAACAGTTGCACAGGGCACCTTTCTGGTTGAGCTTAACCGGTTAAGGCTAGCCGGTTGGGGCTAGCCGGATCAGGCTAGTCGGTTGGGGTGAAAACGACTAAAGCCAGCCACGATGGTAGATACATCGAGCCAGCTTAGTCAGGGTTCGTCAAAGGCGTGCTAAAGGTTCCCTAGTGGGTCCTTTAGCGGGTCGTGGTGATGACCGTATCGCCAGCGGCGGCGTGGTTGAGACCAGCCGGGGTGACGGCGGACAGCGCCTTGGTGTTGGTCACGGCAAGGACGATGGTGGTGTCGTAGCCGGCTTCGGTGACCTTGGCGAAGTCAACGGTGGCAAGCAGCTCGCCCTGCTTGACCGTGTCGCCCTTCTTGACGGCCGGGGCGAAACCTTCGCCCTTCATCTTCACGGTGTTGATGCCGATGTGGACGAGGACCTCCACGCCGTCTTCAGTCTTGATGCCGTAGGCGTGGCCGGACTTCATGGCACTCATCACGGTGCCGCTGACCGGGGCGTAGACTTCGTTGTTTTCGGGGACGATGCCCACGCCGTCGCCCAGGGTGCCGGCGGAGAAGACCGGGTCATCGATATCAGCCATGGGAACAACCTTGCCGGCAGCCGGGGAGGCGATGTCGGTGGTGGTGCCAGCGGCAGGCTCAGCGGCCTTGGCCGGGGCGTCAGCCTTGGTGGCGGTTGCGGTGGCGGCACCGGCGCCAGCGCCGGCAGCGGCGGTTGCTGCGGGGGCGTCGGCAAGCGCGGCGTTGTCGGCGGTGTTGGCGTTGTCGAGCTCGGCCTTCTCGGCTGCCTCGCGGGCGGCCTTAGCCTCAGCGCGCTCCTCCGGGGTGCGGTAGTCGGTGAAGAGGATGAGGAAGAAGGCCACGAAGAAGGCCACTGCGATGGCGATGGCGTACTTGGCCATCGGGGTGAAGACCGGGATGGTCAGCAGGGAGGTGAAGACGAAGGCGTCGGTAGTAATGCCGTTCGTGCCCAGGGTCAACAGGGCCACGGTCAGGCCACCAGCGAAGCAGCCCACCAGCATGCGCGGGTAAATCCTCTTGTAGCGCAGGTGGATACCGTAGAGGGAAGGCTCGGACACGCCGCCGAGCAGGCCAGCCAGGAGGGCAGAGCCGGAGGTCTGACGCATCACGGTGTCGTGGTCACGGATGGACAGTGCCAGCACGCCAGCGGTAGCGCCGAAGCAGGCGAAGTTCCATGCGCCCATCGGGCCCTGGATGAAGTCATAGCCCAAGGTTTGAATGTTGACCAGCATGAGGGCGTTGAGCGGCCAGTGCAGGCCCAGCGGGACGAGGAACGGGTAGAGCATCGGGATAGCCAGGGCGAAGACGAACGGAACGTTGTCATTCATCCAGGACAGGCCAGCGCCAATGCCGTTACCGGCCCACACGCCGAACGGGCCAATGAGGAAGGCGGTCAGCGGGATGACGAAGAGCAGGGTGAGGAAGGGGACGAAGACCATGTGCACCGCGGACGGGATGATCTTCTGGAAGCCCTTGTAGAAGAGTGCGGCGACGGCCGCCATGATGAGCGGGACGAAGACGTTTCCGCCGTAGTCCTGCAGCTGCATGGTCAAGCCGAAGATTTCGATGGAGCACTGCTCAGCGCCGAGGGTGTCGTTGGTGACGCACTGGACGGCGGGGTTCTCCGAAAGATTCAGGAACTCCGGGGTGAAGAGCGCCGCCATGATGGTGGCTGGGACCCACGGGTCGATGCGCAGCTTCTTACCAGCGTTGTAGGCCACCATCACCGGCAGGAAGTAGAACACGGAGCGCCACATGGCGTCCACGAAGAACCAGGAGGCAGGCTTGTCCGGGGAACGGAAGTCCACGACGCCGAAAGCGTCCAGGACGGAGGCGAAGGCGATGATGAGGGAAGCGCCCAGCAGCACGCCCAGAATCGGGCGGAAGGAGTCAGAAAGGTACTCGAAGAAGGCGTCCATCCACGGCAGCTTGCCCTTGGACTTGGCGCGGGCGGCGGCCTTGACATCGTCATTAGTTTGGCCGCCGGACTGGTTGCGGTTCTTCATCTGCGGGAGGGCCTTGATCTCGTCATAGACCGTGGCCACGTCACCGCCGATGACAACCTGGTAGTTGCGGCCGCCCTGGGGCACGGCACCCATGACCTTGGGGATGGCCTCGAGTGTTTCCTTGTCTGCCTTGGAGGCATCAGCCAGCTCAAAGCGCAGGCGGGTGGCGCAGTGCGTGAGAGAGGTGATGTTCTCCGCCCCGCCGATGCCATCCAGGATGGCCTCGGCTGCCGAGCGAATATCAGTCGACATGAGAATCCTTTCGCGAGTTAAGGGCCTGTGAAAACCACAAAAGACCTAGGCCACAATGGTTCATAGCGAACCATCCCCACGCGGCTAAGAGTGGGGAGCCTAGGTCTTGCCCGAAGTAACAATCCTGGTTAGGAGCCTACTCCGGGGTGCTCACGGGAGACAAGTTACTGTGGGATAGCACACTGTGGTTCCGGGATAGGTGTCGGTGGCCTGGGAAGTTGATGAGGAAAAGCGTCAAGCGGGCGGCGAGCAGGGATGTGTTCCCGTACTGTGAAAGTGTCGTAGTGTCACTGTGTGTCCCAAATTGTGACCCCGGGTACACACCTTCTATGCAGAGAAAGGTTGGTCATGACCGCCAAGTCCTCACGCAATTCTGCCTTTATCAGCGTCATCGGGCGCGGCTTCGACGGCTTGGACGTTGCTGCTGTGGCTCAGGAACTAGGAGCCACCTTCGCCCAGGTCGATGACTTGGGAACCACGCTCAGCGAGGTTTTGGACAACGCCCCCGCGGGCAACCTGGTCCTTCAGGGAACAGGCGTTATGGACTTTGACGCCAAGGCCGCAGCCGCTCTGGGCCTGCCCTTCGTGCTGGTTTCCGACGCGCCTGACCGCGCCGCAGAGCTGGCACTGGAGCACGCGCGCTCGGTGGGCGCCACCGTGGTGGGCGCGGTGGGCGACGTCTCCTCCGTCCCCAGTGCGATTTCCTCCCTGGAGGACATCGAGCCCTATATGTGCGCCGAGCTCTTCCAGAAGCAGCTTCTGGATCAGGCCCGCGAAATCGGGGCGCACATCGTGCTGCCGGAGGGCGAGGATGACCGCATCCTTCAGGCCGCGGGGGAGCTCATCAAGGGCAAGGTGGCGAAGCTGACGATTCTGGGTGACGGGGACGTCGAAAAGCGCGCCCAGGAACTCGGGATCGACCTGAGTAGCGTGGAGATCATCAACCACCTGGAATCCCCGTTGGCGGAGGAATTTGCAGCGGACTTTGCGGAGCTGCGCAAGAAGAAGGGCGTGACGCTGGAGCAGGCGCGCGAGACCATGAAGGACGTGTCCTACTTCGCCACGATGATGGTGCACAAGGGCTTGGCCGATGGCATGGTCTCCGGCGCGGCGCACACCACGGCGCACACCATTAAGCCTTCCTTCCAGATCATCAAGACCAAGCCGGAGGCTTCCGTGGTTTCCTCCATCTTCCTCATGGTGATGCCGGGCCGCCTGTGGGCGTTCGGTGATTGCGCGGTGAACCCGAACCCGACCCCGGAGCAGCTCGGCGAGATCGCCATCGTGTCCGCGCAGACCGCGGCACAGTTTGGCCTGGACCCGCGCGTGGCGCTGCTGTCCTACTCGACGGGTACCTCGGGCGCTGGCCCGGACGTGGAGAAGGTGACGCAGGCCGTCGAGGTGGCTCGCGGCATCGATTCTTCCGTGGCGGTGGATGGTCCGCTGCAGTTCGACGCTGCCTGTGACCCCGGCGTGGCCGCCAAGAAGGCGCCGGAATCTGACGTTGCGGGTAAGGCTACGGTCTTCGTCTTCCCGGACCTGGAGGCCGGCAACATTGGTTATAAGACGGCGCAGCGCACCGGTGGCGCGTTGGCGGTGGGCCCGATTCTGCAGGGGCTGAACAAGCCGGTCAATGACCTCTCGCGTGGCGCGACCGTTCCGGACATCATCAACACGGTGGCTATCACCGCTATCCAGGCAGGGGTGAAGTAGATGGCGTACGTACTCGTTCTCAATTCGGGTTCCTCCTCGGTTAAGTTCCAGCTGGTGGACCCGGAAAGCTCGGCCACGGATACCCCGCTGGTCTCCGGCTTGGTGGAGCAGGTCGGAGAGCCGCAGGGTGCGGTGACCGTCAAGACGGGCGGTGAGGAATACAAGGAAGAGCTGGAGATTCCTACCCACTCCTTCGGCCTCGACCGCGCGTTCGGCATCATGCACGAGCACGGCGTGGGCCCGACGGATGTCGAGGTCATCGCCGTGGGCCACCGCGTTGTGCACGGTGGGCGCCTGTTCAGCGAGCCGCAGCTCATCGTGGACCAGATTGAGTCCATGATCGAGGACCTCATCCCGCTCGCGCCGCTGCACAACCCGGCCAACCTGGACGGCATCCGCGTGGCGCGCAAGCTGCTGCCGGATATCCCGCACGTGGCGGTCTTTGATACGGCCTTCTTCAACCACATGCCGCCGGCGGCCGCGCTCTATGCCATCAATAACGATGTGGCCTCGCAGTACGATATCCGCCGCTACGGCTTCCACGGAACCTCCCACGAGTTCGTCTCGCAGCAGGTGCCGAAGCTCTTGGACCGCGACCCGGGCCACGTCCACCAGATCACGCTGCACCTGGGCAACGGTGCCTCGGCGGCGGCGATTCGCAACGGCCGCCCGATTGATACCTCGATGGGCCTGACCCCGTTGGCGGGTCTGGCCATGGGCACGCGCTCGGGCGATATTGACCCGGGTATTATCTTCCACCTCTCCCGTGAGGCAGGGATGTCGATCGATGAGATCGATAACCTGTTGAACAAGCGCTCCGGTGTGAAGGGCATTGCGGGTGTCAACGATTTCCGCGTGCTGCGCGAGCGCATCAACAACGAGGACCAGGATGCCTGGCTGGCCTATAACATCTACATCCACCAGCTGCGCCGCTTCATCGGTGCATACATGATTGCGCTGGGCCGCGTGGACGCGATTACGTTTACCGCCGGCGTGGGTGAGAACGATACTGAGGTCCGCCAGGATTCGCTGTACAACCTGGACATGTACGGCATTGACTTCGATAAGGAAGCCAACCTCGTGCGCTCGAAGGAGCCGCGCATGATTTCGACCGCGGATTCCCAGGTCAAGGTCTTCGTGGTGCCGACTAACGAGGAGCTGGCCATCGCGCAGAAGTCCGCGGGCATTGCGGCCATGGCTCGGGAGGCGGGCCTGTACTAGGCCGGGCGTCGGCTATGCCGACGTCTAGAACATCGTGACCGGGCGGACCTTATTGGCCAAGTCCACCAGCGCGTAGCGGTGGCGGGCAAACGGTGCCTGGCGGGCCAGTGCCCGCAGGGTATCCGCCAGGCCATAGCGCAGGCCGCGCTGGGTAAAGGGGAACTCGAAGAGGTCGTTGGGGGAGGCCGCGGCGTCGAGATCTGCCTCGCGCAAGAAGGTCAGCCCGGCGGAGATGACCGCAATTTTGATCTGCAAGAAGCGCGGCTCGTTCTGCGGAATCTCCTCCAAGCGGCGGGCGGCACGGCGGATGCGGGACTCGGAGAGATCGTGCACGATGAGCTGCAGGACCGTGGTCAAGCGGGCCATGCGGTGATGGCGCGACGCATTGGGCACCTTATCCAAGGTAGCCACGGCGAGCTCAACCTGGTGCTCGGCGCGCAGCTGGCGGGCCAGGCCGAAGGCGGAGGAGACCGTCGTCGGGTTCGTGGCCCACACGATGCCGTAGAGGCGCAGCGAGTTGAAGCGCAGGTGGGCCGGATCATCGGTGACGTGGTCCCAGATGCCGGGCTGATCCTCGAAAGCATCGTTGGGCAGATCCGCCAGCGACGTAGTGAGGTTGGCGCAGGCGCGGGCGACGGAGGCGTCGATAAGCGCGGCTTCCGAAAAACCCAGCTGCTGCAGGATGAGCTCGTTGACCGCGCCGATGGCTAGTTTGGGGGCGGCCTCACCGGGCAGCACGTCGAGGACGTGGGCGAAATGGGCCTGGGCCTCGCGGTACTTATCCAGCAGCAGCTCGGTCACGCCCGAGTACCAGTGGAAGCGCCAGTCCTTGCCCAAGCGCTCCTCGATGGAGGTCAGCCACTCGCGTGCCTGGCCGATGTATCCCAGATCAATCATGGCGCGCACCACGCCGAGGGGAATCTCCGCGGACTCCTCGTACTCCGGGGTCTGCATGGCCTGGCGCAGGGTTTCCAGCGCTTCCTGCGGCTCGGTGTAGGAGGAACCCTGCAGCAGCGGGGCGCCGATATCGGAGCGGACGATGAGCGGGATGGGCAGCGCGGAGACCACCTCGGGGGCGGTGATGCGCACGGTGCGGTCGATGCCGTCGATGAGCTGGTCGGTGCGGAAGACCAAGTGCTTCGTGCCGAAGGTCGTACGCTGCGGGGAGAAGACGGAGTGTTGGGCTGGGTGCTGGATGCCATCGCGCAGCGCGATGACCTCACGCAGCACTCCGAAGAGCTGGTTGCGGAGCTCGGACACGGACGCGAAGCGCTGCTCCGGGTCAGGATCGGTAGCGCGCAACAGCAGGCGGTAGAAGGAGAGGTAGCGGCGCAGCAGCGGCTCCTCGGTAGGGGAGGGTAGGCCGGGCTTATAGACGCCATCCTCCACCGGCAGCTTCAACGTCAAGCAGGCCAGTGTGCGGCCGATGGAGTAAATATCGCTGGCCACCGAGGGGCCCTGGGTGGCGATCTCCGGGGCCTGGAAACCCTGTGTGCCATAGATGTGGCCGAAGGCGCCGATGCCGGAGACCGCGCCCAGATCGATGAGCTTGACCTGGTCCTCGGTGACGATGATGTTGGAGGGCTTCAAATCGTTGTAGACCACGCCGCGGGCATGCAGGTAGTCCAGGGCGGGCAGGATTTCCAGGATGTAGGCAATCGCGGTGTCGACCGGGAAGCGGTCATTGACTTGGTCGTTGCGGCGCTGCTTGAGCGAGGGGCCGCCCACGTATTCCATGACGATGAAGCCGCCGGGGACGCGGGGGTCATCGATGAAGTTGAAAATCTTCACGATATTCGGGTGTGTGATGTCCGCGAGGAACTCGCGCTCCGCCTCCGCAGTCGCTGTCTCTTCGGCGGAGTTGGTGGATTGCATGCCCTTGAGCACCACGATGCGCCCGGAGACGAAGTGGTCATTGGCCAGGTAGATCCACCCCAACCCGCCATGGGCGAGCACGCCGAGGATTTCATACTGGCCGGCCACCATGTCGCCCGGCTTGAGCTGCGGGGGTGCGGCGCGGGGCGCATCCTTCGGATCGATGAGCGCCTCGCTGGGATCTACCGGGACCACGAAGGGCAAGGTGGCCATGCCATCGGCCACCTCGCGGTCGGTGCGCTTGGTGGCGCGGCGCTGGCGGAAGGTATCGAGCGCGCGGCGTCGCGAGGCCCGCGAGGGGTCCTCTGCTTTGCGACGATCACGCAGCTGCCCCAGCTCCTCGATGAGTGCCGCGATGTTATCCGAATCGACGTATTCGCCGTCGTCGGGTTTGCCCGTCGCGGTGCCATGCGCGCCGGGGCGGTCCGCTGGGGAGAGGACGGCGCCGGTGGCGCCGAGGTCCTCCTCCTCGAGGTCATCCGCGAAGGGATCGAAGGGGACTGCCGCGGTGCGGTCGGAGGCTTCCGCGTTGTTGGCGCCGGGCGCTGTTCCCGGATCCCCTGGTTCCGCAGGCGAGGCGCCGAGGTGGTGGTCCTCCGAAAAATCATCGTCCTCATCGGCGAAGGGATCGAAGCGCACGGCCTGGGTGGCGTCGGCAGCTTCGGGCTCCACGGCTCCGGGATCTGCGGCTTCGGGCTGCGCGTCTTCGTGCTCTTCGGGCGTGAGGTGGTCGAGCTCATCCTCGCTGAAGCGGTGCGACATTAGTGCCCCTCCTTCTTCTCACCGGGCTGGTTGCTGGTTGGGGAACTCGGCTGCGATTCCGTCGCGGGTGGAGTCTCATCGAGGTACTTCGGTGCCGGGAGCAAAGGCTGTTCCATATAATCCCCCAACCACGTGCTGAAGAGCTTCTGCCAGGTCCCGTCCTTGCGGATGCGCTCCAGCGTGGAGTTGACCTGGCGGATGAGCGGGCGCGAGTCATAAGAGCCATCGGGTTTGCGCACGGCTACGCCATAGCTTTGGCTTTCGAGGGGATCGCCGACGATCTCCGTGTAGCGATCCTGCGCCAGCATCCCGGAGAGCAGGGCATCATCCACCACGATGCCGTCCGTTTGCCCCAGCTGCAGCGCCATGAGGCAATCGCCCCAGGCGCGGGTCTCCAAGATATCGGAAGTAGGCGCGTGCTTGCGTATCGCGTCCACCATGGTGGAACCCTTCGTCGCGCACAAGGTCAACCCGGCGGTATCCGCGATGGAGTGAATGCCGGAGTTCTTCAGCACCAGCAAGCGGGCATCCGTTTGCATATAGGGAATGGAGAAGGCGACTTCGCGCTGGCGTGTGGGGCTGATCGTCATGGTGCGGATGACGATGTCCACCGTGCGGTCGTTGAGGGCACGCGCGCGCTCGGAAGCTTCCACGAAGCGGAAGTCCACCTTGTTGGGATCCCCAAAGATATCGCGTGCAATTTCGCGGGCGATGTCGACCTCGAAGCCGCGGACCTCGCCGGTGGCGGTATCGCGGTAGCTGAGCAGGTTATTGGAGCGGTCCACGCCCACGATGAGCCGGCCGCGCTCCAGGATCTTGGGCACGCGCTCCTTCGGCGTCTTATCGTCCGGGCGGTAGGAGCCGTAGGCTTCGGCATCGCTTTGCTTGGACACCTCACCGCTGCCTGCGGGCTCGATGATGGCGTCCTCCGGCAGCGGCGGGCCCGGCGTGGAATCGAGGTTCGCGGTAGACGGCAGGATGGGATCCGGCGCGCTGGGCGGCTCCGGCTCGCAAGCGCTGAGCGCCACGGCGCTGCTGAGCACGAGCAGGGACACGGTCCAGGCTGGGCGTTTCGTGGTAGGGCGGCGCATCACAGGTACTCCTGCAGACGGGGGCGGATTCCCAACCACACAGCGATAATCGCGCCGAAGGTAGCCAGGAGCACGCCGGTAGACACCATGGTCATGGCGTTGAGCCCCTGGACCAGGTAGGTGCGCATGGCGTCGCGGGCCTGGTCGATGAGCTCGGCCAAGGAATTATCCACGGCGTTGAAAGCACTGGCGGCGGTGGGGTCACCGTCCGGATCGATGGCGGTGGCCTGATACAGCGCGGCATCGTAGTCACCCATGGAGAGATCCTCCATGAAGTTCTCGTGCGTGGTCGTCCAATCCTCCACTGCCTGCTTTGCGCGGGGAATCAGGGTGGGATCGGAGGAGGGGAAGTCGTCGTCGACAAGCGCCTGCTCATAGTCCCGCAGGGCCTGGTTGACGGAGTACACCGTGGAGTTAAAGTGCACGGACATGTCCTGCTGAGAAGAGCGCAGGACCAAGGCGAGGGTCTCCGAGGTGCGCATCTGCTGGGCCTCGATGCGTGAGGCGGTCAGCGAGTCCCAGGGGCGCGACACCGTCTCGAAACCCTGGTGGCCCGAGGCCCACGTGGCGAAGTTGGAGGCGGAGGCCCACACCAGCGCCAGGAACAACAGACCCGTGGCCACCACGAAACCGCGGTTGAAGCGGCGGCGGGTCAGCCGCCACAGCCACCACTGCGCTAGGCCGAGGAAGATGAGAGCGGCGACAAGCCCCGACAACGGCACCCACTGCGGGCGGGTCAGGCGCTGCTGCTGTTGGCTCACCTTTTCCGACGTCAAGGTGAACAGCTCCGCGGCGGCGGGAAGAATCTGGGTCCGCATGAGCGCCGAGGCATTGGACATATAGGAATTCGCCACGGCGTGGCCCGCGCGGTGATTGACGCGGGCCTTTTCCACGAGCGCGGTATACACCGGCAGCTTGCGTTGGATAAAGGTGACGAGCTCGCGCACGCGTTCATCCTCCGCGGAGGTGCCCACGATGGCCTCCGTGGCGGCGACGGAGGCGGCATCGATGGCCTCGTTATAGCGGTTGCGGTTCACCTCCGGCTCCACACCCGCCTGCACGAAGCCGGTGGTGGCTACGGTATCCGCCAGGGACAGGTTGGTGTAGAGGTGGTGCGCCGCATTCGACATCGGCTCGGTGGAGGTCAGCAAGGCATCCAGGTCATCGTGCCTTGAAGCCGAGGATGAAGACATGGAAAAGCCGGCTGCCGCCAGCGCGACGGTGAGGATGACGGTGACCGTAAAAAGCTTGCCGGGCGTGGTGGCCGCGAAGCTATAGAGGCGCCGGATGACGCGCGCGGGGCCGGCGAAGGAGCTCATGGCCAGCTGCGTCGGGCGGCTAAACGCGGGTCTGGCGGGCTCGGTGACTTCATCGAGCCAGTGATCGCCCCATGATTCGGGGGAGTGCTCGCGCAGTTCGGTGGCCGGGCCGGTCATTCCCTTAGGATAGCGCCCTCGACCGCGTCGCGCGATGATTTGGGGCAGGGTGGCGCGGGCTGCTTCTGACGTATCGTGGAAGGCATGTGTACACGCGTAAACCCAGAACTCTCCGGTGATGGCTGGTCTAAGGGGCCGGGCGGGGTGCCGGTATGGGGCAAGTTTGGAGCTGCTGGCCTTTTCTTGGTGGCGGGGGATGAGGTGTTGCTCCAGCACCGCGCCACGTGGACGAATAATGGCGGGACCTGGGGAATCCCGGGCGGGGCGCGGGATAAGCCGGAGTCCCCGGAGCAGGCAGCGCTGAGGGAGACGGCGGAGGAAACCGGAATCTCGGCCTCAGACGTCGAGGTGCTGGATGCGCTGGTCACCTCCGGGCCCTTCGAGGAAGGCTGGACCTATACCACGGTGTTGGCGCGGACTGTCTCGGGCCAGCGGCTGGAGACGACCGCCAATGCGGAATCCGCCGAGCTGCGCTGGGTGCCGTTTAACCAGGTAGAAGAGCTAGATCTCTTGGCTCCCTTCCGGGAAGCGCTGCCGCGGCTGCTGGAGCGCTGGGAGGAAATCAGCAGCTGATACAGGCGCGCGGCGGGAACCTGTGGCACGCTGTAGGGCATGATTGAAGTAGCCGGACTGACCAAACAGTACAAGTCTGTCCGCGCCGTCGATGACCTCACCTTCCAGGTGAAGCCGGGACAAGTGACCGGCTTTCTGGGGCCTAACGGCGCTGGAAAATCAACGACGATGCGCATGATCCTGGGTTTGGACAAGCCCACCGCTGGCACTGCTCTGGTGCACGGCAAGCCCTACCGCGAGCTGAAGAACCCGCTGCGTGAGGTGGGCGCGCTTCTCGACGCCAAAGCGGTCCACGCCAACCGCACCGCCGCCAACCACCTGACGTGGATGGCGCAGGCTAATGGCATTCCTACTTCCCGCGTCGACGAGGTGCTGGGTCTTGTGGGCCTGGCCGATGTTGCCGGCAAGAAGGCCGGCGGCTTCTCCCTCGGTATGGGCCAGCGCCTCGGCTTGGCGGCCGCCCTGTTGGGGGATCCGGGCGTGCTGATCCTGGATGAGCCGGTCAACGGCCTAGACCCGGAAGGTATTCGCTGGGTGCGCTCGCTCGTGCGCGCGCTGGCCGCGGAGGGCCGCACGGTGCTCATCTCCTCCCACCTGCTGGCGGAGATGGCACAGACGGCGGACCACCTCGTGGTGATTGGCCGCGGCAGGCTCTTGGCTAATCAACGCACCTATGACTTTGTCAAGGAAAACTCCAGTGCCTCGGTTATCGTGCGCTCGGAGCACTTGCGCGAGTTCGGCTCGGCGCTGAAGGAGGCCGGCATCACGTATAGCGAGTCGGTCGATGAGGAGCAGCGCCGCACCTTGGTTATTCCGAACCAAACCACGGATTACGTGGGTCAGCTGGCCTACTCCACGGGTGTGCCGCTGACGGAATTGACGCTCCACCGCGCCTCGCTGGAAGAGGCCTACGTGACTATGACGGAACGCGCGGTGCAGTACCAGGCGGCGGCACCGAAGGAAGGGGTACAGCGCTAATGTTTTTCAACACTGTGCATGCGGAGTGGACGAAGCTGCGCACGACGAAGTCCTTCTGGTGGACCACGGCCCTCATCATTCTCATCGTGACGGGCTGGACACTGCTGAACTCGCTGAACGCGGGCGAGGCGGTGCTGGGCATTAGCCCGCTGCAGGAGCGGGCCTTGGCCTCCATCCTCTTGCTCATGGGCATGCCGATCATAATGATCCAGGGCGCGATGGTGGTGACCACGGAATACCGCTATAAGACGCAATCCTTGACCTTCATGACCAACCCGAAGCGCTGGACAGTGGCCTGCGCCAAGCTGCTGCTCTACGGCGTCATCGCGGCCATTATTGCTTTCTTGAGCCTGGTGTACATCTTCGCGTTGGCGGATATGACGACGAATGAATCGGCGGCGGAGGCTTTCCAGCCCTTTGCCAGCGAGGACGGCAAATACATGCTGTGGTCCTTCCCGCTCGCGGCCTTCGGCGTGGTTGCCTTCGTGCAGGGCCTGGGCATGCTGTTGCGGCAGACCGCCGGCACGGTGGCGATTTCCCTCATCTTGTACTTGGGCTTGGAAAACATCGTGCGTGTGCTGCCGACGGTGGGCGATAAGGCCATTCACTTCATGCCCTTTACCGCCTTCCAGAACTGGGCGGTGAACTATGTCGATGAGAACGCGCCGTGGTCATCGGTAGGATTTGAGGCCCTCGTCTTCTTCGGTTGGGCCGCGGTGCTGTGGATTTTCGGCGTCATCGTGCTGGAGCAGCGCGACGCGTGATTCCTTTTCCACTCCTGGCTACCTTGGCGCTGTTGTCCGCAACAGCGCCTTTTGCCACTGATATGTACTTGCCGGTGATGCCGGAGATCCTCTCCGATCTGGGCACCACCCGGGCGATGGTCCAGCTGACCATTTCGGGCTTCTTCATCGGCATGGGCGTGGGACAGTTGGTGATGGGCCCGCTTTCCGACGCCATCGGGCGCAAACGCCTCCTCATCGCCGGCGCCTCCCTCGCGCTGGTGGCCTCCGTGCTGGCGGCGCTGGCTCCGACCGCCACCGTGCTCGTGGCCGCCCGCGCGCTGCAGGGCCTCGGCGGCGGTGCGTGCGTGGTGCTTGCCCGCGCGGTGGTTCCGGACCTTGTGCACGGCGCGGCGGCCGCGAAGGCTTATTCGCTGCTCATGGCGCTGCAGGGCATCGCGCCGGCGGTGGCCCCGGTGCTCGGCGGTGTCCTGGCGGAGCCGCTGGGCTGGCGCGGCATCTTTTGGGTGCTCGCCGGGCTGCATGCGGTGCAGTTGGTGCTTGCTGTTTCCATCGTCCCGGAAACCGCGGGCGGCCGCTCCCGCGCCGGGCTGTTCCGCGCGGTGGCGGGCAACTACTGGGCGGTCCTGACCAATGCCCGGGTGTGGGGCTACCTGGTGACCATGGCCTTCGGCTTCTGCTCGATGTTTTGCTACATCTCAGCCTCGGCCTTCGTGGTGCAGAACCAGTGGGGCTTTTCGCCGTTGGGCTATTCGCTGGTTTTCGGCATCAACTCCGTGGGCCTCTTTATGGCCACGCTGGTGAATTCGCGAGCCATGGATTCGGTCTCCCCGGCGGTCATGCTGCGCATTGGTGTTTGTGGCGTTCTTGCGTGTGGGGTGCTCTTGCTGCTGTCGGTGCTGTTCGGCGCCCCGGTGTGGGTGTGCCTCCTCGTGCTCTTTGTGTGCGTGGCGCCGACCGGCTTCATTATGGGCAACGCCACCGCGCTGGCGACGGGCCTCATGCGCCCGCGTGCGGGCAGCGTGTCCGCCATCATGGGCTTTGGTCAGTCCTTGCTGGCCAGCGCCATCAGCCCGCTGATGGGATGGGGCTCAAATGCGGCGCTGACCATGGCCACCGGAATGGTGTGCTGCAGCTTCATCTCGCTGTGCGGCCTTGTGGTGTCTACGCGGCTGGCCCGCGGCGCCGCTTAGTACGCACGGCTTAGCGCACGGCGCCTTGCAAACGGCGCCCTGCAAAAGGCATCAGTCAAAGGGCGTCTTTGCCTCTGAAAACGCCTTTTGCGGGCGCTAGATGGCGTTTTTAGGACCAAAAACGCCTTTTGGTGGACGCCTTCTGGGAGATGCCTTTTGCTTTTGGTGGGTCTACTGCAGGGCGGAGGTTAGGCGCATGACGTTGTCCACGTAGCGGCGCAGCAGGCCGCGCTCGTTCCACTCCTCGAGGGTGAGCTCGTGGCAGACCTTCTTGTAATTCCTCGCCAGCTGGGTGAAATCCTCGATGAGGTCGCCCTTGGCCACCAGCATCGTTGATTCATAGTTGAGGCCGAAGGAACGCATGTCCATGTTGGAGGAACCAAACATGCACAGTGGGTCGCGCTCCGGAAGATTCGGGTCCGCCAGGATGAACTTGGAGTGCAGCACGAAGGGCTCGGGGAATTGGAAGATCCGCACGCCAGCCTCTAAGAGCGCCTGGTAGTAGGAGGACTGCGCGTGGTTGACCATGAATTGGTCCGCCTTCGCTGAAACCAGGAGCTCCACCTCGACGTCGCGGTAGCACGCGGTGGTGACCGCTTCCAAGAGGGACTCGTCCGGAACGAAGTAGGGCGAGCAAAGGATGAGCTTCTCCTTCGCGTGGTGCACCACCGAATTGAACATACGCAGGTTAGGTTCCGTGGTGTAGCCGGGACCGGAGGGGACCAGCTGGAGGTGGTTGGAGTCCGCGGTCATGGCGTCGTCATAGGGCTGCATGTCCAAGGACAGCTGCTCCTCAGATTCCAGGTACCAATCCACCGCGAACACCGAGGCCAAGGACGTCACCACAGGGCCGGTCATCTCGACCATGTAGTCGATCCATGCGCGGTCCTTCGTCTTGTATTCGCGCTTAATCATGTTCATCGAGCCCAAGAAACCCGTGTGGCCGTCAATGACCACGATTTTGCGGTGATTGCGCAGGTCCGGGCGGCGGAAGCGGCCCTTGTGCAGCTGCAGCGGAAGCATGAGCCGCCAATCGACGTCTATAGCGCTCAGGCGCTTGCCCAGCGTGAAGTAACCCTTGTACTTCAGGCTGCCAATCTGATCCAGCAGCAGCTTGACCTCCACGCCGCGCTTTCGGGCGCGCGCTAGGGATTGGAAGAAGACATCGGTCACTTCATCCCAGGACTGGATGTAGATTTCAATGAGCACGTACTTTTCCGCGCGGTCCACCGCCCGCGCCATGGCCAGGATGGCCTCCTCATAGGAAGCGTGCAAGCCCTTGTTATGCCCAATCAGAGCCGGGTGCCCGGTGAGGTTGCGGTTGAGCTGGATGAGGGATTCCACCTCCGGGGAGAGGCGGCCCGAGGGGTGGTTGGGGGTGGAGGCGGTGACGTCGTTAAGCAGTGCGTTGGCCTCTTGCTGGATGCGGTGGCGCCGACGGTTGATATAGGGCGAGCCCATGAGCAAGAACAGGGGCAGGCCTACGATAGGCAGCACCAGAATGGCCAGCAGCCAAGCGGTGGAGCTAGACGGGCGGCGGCCTTCGGGGACCACGCCGATGGCGATGATTTTGATGCCGTAGTCAATGATCAGCAGCACAAGCTGCCAGACGGAGAGATCGATGTTGAGGTTCATGGCAGGCTAGCGCACCGATGCGAAATCGGGGACATCGAAATCTGCGATCAGTGGCACGTGGTCGGAGGTCTTGTCGCCGGCGCGCTCAACCATATCCACCTGGGCACCTTGGATCAGGCGTGCAAGCGGCTCGCTGGCCAGCTGGAAATCGATGCGCATGCCCTCGTTTTTCTGGAAGCGCAAGGACTTGTAATCAAAGTAGGTCCAGCGGTCTTCCTCGGTGAAGCGGCGTGTGACCTCCTCAAGCCCGGCCTCCTCCAGCATCTGGAAGGCCGCGCGCTCCGGTTCGGTGACGTGTGTTTTGCCGCGGAAAAGGGACATATCCCAGACGTCCTCATCGCGCGGCGCAATGTTGAAGTCACCCGTGAGCAAGAGTTTCGACTGCGCGCGGGTCTCCACATAGCGTGCCAACGAATAGAGGAAGTCCAGCTTGTAGTCGAAGTGGCGGTCCGTGATCTCGCGTCCGTTGGGAACGTAGAGGGACCAGATCTCAATCCCGCGGATGCGGGCCGATACCGCCCGGGCCTCGCGCGCCTGATCCTTAGCGGGATCTTTGTGGAAACCGGGCTGACCGGGGAAGAAGGTCTGGACCTCCTCCGGCTCCTCCTTAGACACAATGGCCACGCCATTCCACTGGTTAAGCCCGTGGCAGGTGACGTGGTAGCCGGCCTCCTCAAAAGGCTCGCGGGGGAACTTCGCATCCGCCACCTTGGTTTCTTGCAGACAGAGCACGTCGATGTCGTGCTTGGCCAAAAGATCCACCGCGCGCTGCGCGCGGGTGCGAACGGAGTTGATGTTCCAGGTAGCGATGCGCATGTGGTTTAGGGTACTTGAGGCAGGCGGCGGGCGTAACGGTGGCGGTGCTGCTCTAAGAAGCCGAGCTTCTCATAGAGGCGAATTCCCGCCGCGTTGTGTGCCACGACCTGCAGGTAGGCCTTTTCCGCGCCCTGAGCCTTACCCCAGGCCAGCATGTGCGCGCCCAGCGCGGTGCCCAGGCCCTTGCGGCGCCAGCCTTCGGCCACCTCCACGGCGGAGTAACCCAGCCACACGGTGCCGTCACCGGATTCGGTGAGCGTGCCGCGCGTGATCGCGATGGTCTCACCAGCAGGGGAGAGGAGGCGTCCGAAGCCCATCGTGCCCTCGATGTGGCTGCGCAGGTACTCCAGCGCCAGCGGTGGCAGGGCTTGGCCGCGGAAGTGGTAGAGGTTGAGCCACTCGGAATCGGGTTGCTCATCGATGACGAAGTGGACGTCGGAAAGCGCGGGCAGCTCATCCAGGTCTCGGACCATCACCAGGATTTCCGGTTCGAGCTCCCAGACTTCGGGCTGCGCCGCCACGAGCTTCTCAGCAGGCTTGCCGATGCGCTCCGGGATGGCCAAGCGCACCGGAAGATCGTGGCGTGCATAGAAGGCTTCAATCTCATCGAAAGGCACCGGCAGGAAACCCGCAGACGGGCCGAGCGGCACCGCCGAATTGGAGCGGCCCGTCACGCCATCGCCCGCGCGCATGAGCCACTGGCCATCGGAGGTCCACGTGTGCTCCTTTCCCGGGAAGGCAGCCGCGGTGGCCACCTCGACGGCGCGGATATCGGAATTGCGCACCGTGCGCGGGGAGAGGCGCTTAATAATCTTGAGCTGCTCCGGCGGAATCTCCACCGCGTCGAGCGAAGAGGGGTAGCCGCCGACTTCCTGCGGGCGGATGACCAGCGGATCTACGCTGAGCACGTGGCCAATCACATCGCTGTGCACGCCGCCGAAATCGCGCCGGGCCACCACACGCTCGCCCACCTGGACGGCATCGGAGCGGAAGATGCGGGACATTAGTCCTCGTGCCCGAAGGGGTCTTCGTCCTCGCCCGGAACCCAGGTGAGGCCGGCCTCGGTCCAGCCGTTGCGCTTAATGGCCTTCTTGGCTTGGCGCTTGTAGCGGCCGGTAAGCACGTCGGTGTAGACGAAGCCGTCGAGGTGGCCGGTTTCGTGCTGCAGCATGCGCGCGAAGAAGCCATAGCCCTCGATGGAGATGTCCTCGCCCTTTTCATTCTTGCCGGTCACGCGGGCCCAGTCAGCGCGGCCGGTGGGGAAGCCCTCGCCCGGAACGGAGAGGCAGCCTTCGTCCTCGGAGCCGTCGTCAGCCGGCATGGTCTCCGGGATCTCGGAGGTTTCCAGCACCGGGTTGATGACGCAGCCGCGGCGCATGCCGCCGTCGGGAAGCTCGGTGCCATCCGGCCCGTCGGTGTCGGGGCAGTGGTAGACAAAGAGGCGCTTGTTCACGCCGATCTGGTTTGCGGCCAGGCCAACTCCGTGTGCGGCATCCATGGTTTCGTGCATGTCTGCGATGAGCTCCTGCAGCTCGGGGGAGTCGATGGGCTCGGTGACCGGCTCGGTGGGGTTGTGGAGGACCGGGTCGCCGTGGATAACGATGGGACGAATAGTCATGGAATACAGTTTAAGCATGCATTCCCTGTCAGACCTAGACGCCGCGATTTTGGAGTTCGAGTCCCACGCCCCGCGCGATATCGGCGCGAAGGAGGAGGCCATCCGCACGCAGCTGGACATTACTCCGGTGCGCTATCACCAACGCCTCAACGTGCTGCTCGACAACCCCGCCGCGCACGCCTCCTACCCGCTGCTGGTCACCCGTTTGCGCCGGCTTCGCGACGCCCGCGAGGACATCCGGCGCGCCGCACGCGACAATGCGCCGGACTAGGGCTCGCAGATACTAGAGTGACCAATGTGACTAATGTGAATCCGGAAAACTCTGCCTCGTCCGCTGACCGCGCGCGCCACGCCGCCGAGTCCGACTCGGCCGCCGCCCCGGCCTCCGCTAGCAAGCTCCCGCTGCGTGGTGTCGCCATGGTGCTCATCGCCGTGGCCGTCATGCTCGGCATGTGGGCTCTGTACGCCATGACCTCGGATAGCTCCGAGGATGCCGCCCAAGACGCGCCCGCCAACGATGCCGCCGTGTCCAGACCCGCCACCGGTGGTGCCGAGGGCGATGCCGCGACTGGCGGCGCTGCGGGCGAAGCCGGCAAGAACAAGGACGCCGCCGAGAACGAGCGCCCGGCTGATACCGAGGCCGACTCGGAGAACGCTGCTGAGGCCGGCGCTGAGCATGGTGGGAACGCCGAGGCCGGCGCACCCGCGGGCAATGCCGATCGCCCGCAGGCGGAAATCCCCGTCAACGTTTATAACAACTCCGGCCGCGTCAACTACGCCGCCGATGAGGCCGAGCGCCTCAAGAGCAAAAAGTTTAGGGTCGCCGAGGTAGGAAACATCAGCGATGATGTCCTCGTCGCGCCGCAGACCACCATCTTCTTCCCACAGGGTGATGCCGCGGCCGAGAACCTGGCCAAGGAAGTCGCCGCCCAGTACTACGGCGGCAACGTTCCGGCGGAAGCCATCGCGCCGTACCCGGCCGAGCTGACCGGGGATTACACCAAGGGCGATGCCGTCGTCGTGGTCCTCGCCGTTCCCCAAGCCTAGGGAATAAAAACTTATTAAATTCACCCTGTTGGTGGATAGGATGAATGGGTGAATATTCCGGAAGAGAACTTCGCCCGTTCGCCCGAGCCCACGCTGGGTGTTGAGTGGGAAGTTGCCCTCGTTGACCCAGTGACCTGGGATCTCGTGCCGCGCGGCGCCGAGCTTATCGACGTTGTCCGCGCCTCCCACCCCTCCGTGCACCTGGAAAAGGAATTCCTCCAAAACACGGTGGAGCTGGTGACCGGGGTGTGCCGGACGGTGCCGGAGGCGATGGGGGACCTTCGGGCGTCGCTCAGCGCAGTGCGTGAGGCGGCCGATTCCATGGACGTGCGCCTGTGGGCCTCGGGTGGGCACCCGTTTACGGACTTTCGGAAGAACCCCGTCTCCGCGAAGGAGAGCTACTCCGAAATCATCAACCGCACCCAGTACTGGGGCCAGCAGATGCTGCTGTGGGGCACGCACGTGCACGTCGGCATCAGCCACGAGGAACGCGTGTGGCCCATCATCAACGCGCTGATGACGAAGTACCCCCACCTTCTGGCCATTTCTGCCTGCTCACCGGGGTGGGAGGGGCTCGATACTGGCTATGCCTCCAACCGCACGATGCTCTACCAACAGCTGCCCACCGCGGGCATGCCCTACCAGTTTGAGAATTGGGAGCAGTGGCAGGCCTACATGCGGGACCAGGCTATTTCGGGGGTCATCAACCACACGGGCTCGATGCACTTCGATGTTCGCCCGGCCTCCAAGTGGGGAACGGTGGAGGTACGCATTTCCGACGCCGCCTCCAACCTCCGCGAGCTTTCCGCCATCGTGGCGCTGACGCATTGCCTGGTGGTGCACTATGACCGCATGATCGACGCGGGCGAGAAGCTGCCGACCCTCCAGCCCTGGCACGTGGCGGAAAATAAGTGGCGCGGTGCGCGCTATGGCATGGACGCGCTGGTCATCACCTCGCGCGAGACCGATGAGCGTTGGATCAAGGATGAGCTGACGGATCTCTTAGTGGAGCTGGCCCCGCTGTCCGAGGAGCTGGGCTGTGCCCGGGAGCTGCAGCTGGTGCAGGAAATCATCGATTCCGGGGCGGGCTATGAGCGCCAGCGCCGCCTGTACGAGGAAACCGGCAGCTGGCAGAAGGTGGTCAAGGCCACCGCGGATGAGATGGAGCAGCTCTTGCCGCTCTAGCCTGAGTACCGAACGATCAATCAAGGCCCGGAAACTGATGGTTTTCCGGGCCTTACTTGATCGAAACGTCCTTTTGGGAAGCTGCCTCGCCTCGACGAGGACGTTTCGATCAAATAGTGCGCTAAAACGGGCGGGTTTTGCCCCCTTATTTGATCGAAACGTCCCCTAGCTCTCCGCCACCGCGCGCTTGCGTGGCGCGACGAATCCCCACACCGCGTAGACGGCGATGAAGGCAACGCAGGACAGCGTCCACAGAGAAGTCGCCCACGGCTGGAAGGACTCGATCGCATCGAGGTTGGCCGTGGACATGGTGAACCACACTGGCACCGACATAAACGGCAGCGACACCACGAACAGTGCCGCCACGGAGGCGAGGCCGGCGAGTTGCTCGCCGAACTTACCGGACAGGCGCGCGCTGAGCGCCTGGTTGACCGATACGAAGACCATGACCACGAAGGGGATGGTCCACACGAAGTGGTGGTACCACGAGAAGGGGGAGACCAAGCAGGTGCTCAGGCCCGTCAACGCGAAAGCCGCCGAGCGGTTGCCGCGCAGGTATGCGGTGCGAAGCGCCAGGCAGGTAAGCGCAAAGACCACGATGACCGCCAGCAGCCACCAGATGCCGCCGTCGACGCCTAGAACGCGGTACATGAGCGAGCGCAGCGACTTCGCGCCGGGGTTGGCGTGCTCGCCCACGCGGGAGGAGTTGAACATGGCGTCGGTCCAAAAATCCATCGCATCGGGCACGAAGAGGAAACCGAGCACGACGGTCACCAGGAAGGTAATGACCGCCCCCGCGGCGGCCCACCAGCGCTTCTCAAAGAGCAAAGCCAACCCCATATAAGCCGGGGTCAGCTTGATTCCCGCGGCCAAGCCAATACCCACGCCCGGCAGGCGGCGCTTAATCGGCAGGAAATCTAGGGCCACGAGCAGCATCAAGAATACGTTGACCTGCCCGTAGTACAGCGAGCCGTGCATCGCCTCATTCGCCGGGGTCAGGGCGGTGAGCAGCACCGCTACCAGGACGGCCGCCGGGGTCACCTTCATGCCCCGCTCACGGAAGATCATGATGATGATCGCCAACACCGCCAGGAACATGAGCGAGGGCCACATAAAGGTCAGCGCACCCTTGCTGAAGAAGGGCAAAACCTTAAACAGCAACCCCGCAAAGGGCGGGTACGTGAAGGGGAACTCGAAGATATAGGGGGCGTCGTAAAGCAGGCCGCCCGCGTTGAGGTCTTCGCCCGCCATGCGGTAGATGGAGAGGTCGAAGGGGAGGATATTGATGAAGGCATGGGGCCCATCGAACTGGCTGAACTTGTACACCATCACGGCGATGCACAGCGCGAGGACAGCGCATATCGTTGGTACGCCTTGCAGCTTCTTCACGTCGACTCTCCTCGGATGACCACCAATTATTGCCTTTTGCAGCCTATATTAATTCCCCCTCATTTCCTGGGAGAAGGCGCCCGTGTCCCTACTTTCGGCGCATGGAACGCGCGGCAGGGGCCTCATTGCGCAGCATTGACTCCGGCGGACCGTACAGGCCCTCACGGCGGGCGATACGCGTGGTTCTTTGCGCGGTCACCGGGCTGGTGATCATGGCGAAAAGAACAAGCAGCACCAGGATGCCCAGGTCGCCGCGCTCAGCCACGCTGAAGCTCTCCGAACCCGTCACCTTGATGATGGCACCCAAAATCGTGAAGATGAGCCCGGTGGTTTGGGGTTTGGCAATGGCGTGGACGCGCGCCATCGTGTCCTTAAAACGCGCCACTCCAATCGCGGCCGCCAAGGTGAGTATCGAGCCAAGGAGAATGAGGATGATGGAGAGGATATCGGCAACTACTGCATAACTCATGAGTCCCTCTTCCTAAAGCGAGTAACGGAGACCGTCGAAATGAATCCGAGGAGCGCCACGACCAACATCGCGTTGGAGACCGTCGTGTCCAGCGTCCAACAGATATAGGTGGCCAGGGCGCATTGGAACATGGCCACGAGCCCGTCCATCGCGATGAGCCGGTCGAGCGAGTTGGGCCCGATGACGATGCGCCACGTGGTGATGAGGAAGGCCACCACGAGGAAGCCCGCGGCCACGGTGAGCAGGATGTTATACACGTCAGTATCCATCAGGGGTGGCTCCTTTCGAAGATGGCAATCATATCGGCCTCCAGCTTGCGCACCGCGGCGATCTCACGCTCCAGGTGGGCTTCAGAATCGGCGTCGAGGAGATGGATGGTGAGCATGCGGTTCGCAATGTCGATATCGGACACCGTGCCGCCCGGCTGCAGGTTGTACAAGCTGACCGCCAGCGCCAGAACGAACTCATTCTCCACGCGCATCGGGAGCCTGACAATCGCGGTCTTCGGCACCTCCTGCGGGCGCACGGCCAGCCAGCCCACCTTGATGGAAGCTTCCATGAGCTCTATAAACCACTGCGCCATGAAGACAATCAGCTTGCCCCAGCTCACCGAAATCCCCGCCACGGGCATCGCCGGCAGCGGCAGCGCGAAGACAATGAACAGGCTGGCAATCAGCCCGCCCACCAGGTTCGCCACGGTGACTTCGCCCATGAGCATGCACCACATGACGATGATCCACACCATGAACCACGGGCGGAAGCGGTGCTTAATTCCGGAGAATCTCATCGCGAAACCTCCTTTTCTTCCTTATCCACGGAGGTGGGCAATGCAGGCGTGGCGCTTGGCGACGTCCTCGTTGTCGGCGCCACCGGCTCCGGATCCGGGAGGGGCTCGCTGCGGTTCTTCCGTGAGTCGGCGCCCTCCTCGTAGCGTTCGGCGGGGTCCAAGTGCCGCGTTGGGTTCTCGGCGGAATCTCCCAGTACCGCGTAGCGGTAGATGGAGTCATCCTGCGCGGACGTCGCCGCGCGGGTGGTAACCCCGGAGATGGGGCCGGCGAGGAAGGTCATCGATACTGAAGCGATGACGAGCAGGGACGTGGAAGCCAGCATGCCGAAGGGTACGCGGCCGACATCGGCGCGCTCCTCCAATTCGACGTACTCGGTGACCTCCCCGAGCGGGGAGGGCCGCGCCATGGCGAGGTTGCCTTCGGGGGCATCCCTGCGATCACGCAGGAAGCCCTTGGCCCACACGAGGATCATGACGTAGAGGGTCAGCAGCGAGGTGAGGACCGCGCCGCCGATGAGGACCCACGACATCCAGGAACCCTCGTTCGCGCCGGCCTGGATCAACATGATCTTGCCCAGGAAGCCGGAGAAGGGCGGGATGCCGCCCAGGTTCATGGCCGGGATGAAGTACAAAATGGCGATGAGTGGCGCGGAATAAATCAGCGAGCCCAAGCGCCGCAGCGAGGATGTGCCGGCTTGGCGCTCGATGAGACCTACCACCAGGAAGAGTGCGGTCTGCACCAGAATGTGGTGCACGGCGTAGAAGATGGCGCCCGACAAACCTTGCGCGGTGCCGAGGGCAACGCCGAAGACCATGTAGCCGATGTGGCTGACCAGGGTGAAGGACAGCAAGCGCTTGATATCCGATTGCGCGATGGCGCCCAAGATACCCACGAGCATCGTGGCCAGTGCGACCCACATGAGCAGGCCATCGAGGCCGCCGCCGGTGAAGATGGAGGTACGCGCGCGGATGATGGCGTAGACACCGACCTTGGTAAGCAGGCCCGCGAAGACCGCGGTGACGAGCGAGGGCGCGGTGGGGTAGGAGTCCGGCAACCAGGCATCGAGCGGGAAGATGGCCGCTTTGATGCCGAAGGCGATGAGCAACACGGAGAAGACCGCGGAGCGGGTACCGGCCGGGATGTCCTCCATCCGGAGGCCGATCTGGGCCATGTTCATCGTGCCCACCGCGGCGTACACATAGGCCAAGGCCAGCACAAAGATGAGCGAGGAAGCCATGGAGACCATGACGTAGCCCACGCCCGCCCGCACACGTGCGGGCGATGCGCCGAGGGTCAGCAGCACGTAGGAAGACACGAGGAAGATCTCGAAGCCTACGTAGAGGTTGAACAAGTCACCGGCCAGGAAGGACACATTCACGCCCATGGTCAGCAGCATGTAGTTGGGTAGGAAGACCGCCACCGGCTCGTCCTTGGTGCCATCGCGCACGCCCTGTGAGATGGCGTACCACATGACGGAGAACAGGACGACGGAGGAGGTAAAGAGCATGACCGTGGACAAACGGTCCGCCACGAGCGTGATGCCCACCGGGGCGTCCCAGCCGCCCACCTGGAGGGTTTGGATGCCGGTGGTATCCGCGATGAAGATCAGTGCGGCGTTGACCGCGGCCAGCGTGAGCAGGGAGAAGAAGGCGATGCGGCGTTGCGCATGAGCATTGCGCGCAAAGAGCATCGCCAGCGCGGCCGCCAGTGCGGGGATGATGATCGGAAGGGGAATCAGGAAGCTGACGTAGGGCAGTAGCAGGTCCACCAGGGGCGAGATAGTTTCACTCATCGGTGGCCTCCTTCACGGGAGCCTCGAAGAACTCGGGGCCAAACTTATCGCCTTCCTTCGTGGTACGGCCGGTGGTCGGATCATTGGAGGCATCGTGGTCGGGGGCGGCCGAGGCATTGCCCGGGCGCGAGGCAATCGCCGCGATGGCGGTGTCCTCGGTGTCATCCTCAATCACGTCCGCGGTGCGGTAGCGGTATTGGCGGTAGGCCAAGGTGAGGATGAAGCCGGTCAGCGCCATTGAAATGACGATCGCGGTGAGGATCATCGCCTGGGCCAGCGGATCGGCGATTTCTTCGCCATAGGGCAGGGAGGTCCGGCCGTCGATAGGCGGCGATCCCGCCTTGCCGCCGGCCATGAGCACGAAGAGGTTCGCGCCATTGCCCAGCAACAAGATGCCGAGGAGCATCTTTGTCATCGCGCGGTCCAGCAACAAGTAGACCCCGGCGCCGCAGAGCACGCCCGCAGCGAGCAGGAGCATGAGGTTGGCATCCACTAGGCGTGTCCTTTCTCTGCGGTGGCAGCTTTTTCTTTCTCTTTTTCTTTCGTGCGGCGTGCCAAGGAGCGGGCACGGTCGCGGGCGCGTTGCTTACGCATCTCTTCTTCCTCATCGAGCTTGGCGCCCAAGGAGGACAGGACGTAGAGCGTGAGGCCGACGACGATGAGGTAGACGCCGGCGTCGAAAATCAGCGCCGAAGGCAGGGACACATTACCGATGAGTGGCACGCCGACCTTCGTGTATCCGGTGGTCAGCGGCGGGTAGCCCAAGAGCATCGGGGTGATGACTGCGCTGAGGGAGAGCAGCAGGCCGACCGCCATGGTCCGACCGCCGTCGAGAGGCAGCGCCTCATCGAGCTCCGCGCGCCCGCCGGCCAGGTAGCGCAGAATCAGCGCCAAGGCCGCCACGAGGCCGCCGGCAAAACCGCCGCCGGGGGCGTTGTGGCCGCCGAAGAAGAAGTACAGGGAGAGCACCATCATCGAGGGGAAGAGGATGCGGGTGCTCACGTCCACCATGAGCGAGCGGTTGAGTGCCTTCTCCGATTCCACGCCCGCGGCCAGCCAGCGGCGGCCGGTGACCTGCAAAGTCGGGCGGCGGGAGGAGCGGGTGAAGCTCTGCGTGCGGTAGATCAGTGAGGCGATACCCGTCGCCGCGATGATGAGTACCGTGATTTCGCCGAAGGTATCCCACGCGCGCAGGTCCACGAGCAAGACGTTGACCGTGTTGGCGCCGTGGCCGATCTCCTTGGCCAATTCCGGCATGTACTGCGAGATGGGTTCCTCGCGCCGGGCGTTGATGGCGAACATGCCCACCACGGTGACGGCCAGGCCCACGCCCACCGCCAGCCACGCGCGCAGGCGGCCGGATTTGGGGTCCTGCTTCCACTCGGTATTCGCCGGCATGCGGCGCAGCACGAGCATGAAGAGCACCATGATGATGGTTTCCACGAGGAGCTGCGTCAGCGCCAAGTCCGGCGCGCCGTGAAGCGCAAAGATGAAGGACAAGGCGTAGCCCGTCGCGCCCACCAGGATGACGCCGGAGAGGCGGTTATCCAGCACCGTGGCGGCGACGGCGGCGATGATGATGACCACCGCGGCGATGGCCTGCCAGGGGTTCTCGGCCACGATCATGTGTACGTTGGTGAGATCGCCGCGGATAAGCATGACGATGGGCAGCACCATGAGCGTGGCAAAGATGACCGTGAGGTTGAACTGCAGCGAACCGCGCTGCGTGGAGGCGGTGATGCGCAGGGAGAGTTGGCGCAGGGCGTTAATGACGGCGTCGTAGGAGTCATCGGCCGAGCCCAAGGCCGGGTAGGTGAACTGGGCCTTCGCGAGGGCCTGGCGCTGCCAGTGCAGGAGAGAACCGGCCACGATGATGAGCACGGAGAGCAGCAACGGGATGGTAAAGCCATGCCACAGCGCTAGTTCGGAGGCCTGCTCCGCGCCAAAGGTGTTGTCCAGGTGCTGCGCGATGCCGTGGGACAAGGGCAGCGGCAGCAGACCAAAGAAGATGGTCAGCAGAGTCAGCACCGTCGGCGGGATCCACAGGAAGGGGCCGATGTGGTGCATATTCGCTACTGCCTCAGAGGGCTCCTCCTGCCCCTTCGAGGAGAACGCACCCCAGAGGAAGCGCAGCGCATAGGCCATGGTCAGCGCGGAGCCGACGACGACCGTCACGAGCAGCATGTTGCGCGGCATGCCGACCAAGAGCTCCTCGTGCATAATCGCCTCGAGCGTGGCCTCCTTGGACACAAAACCCAGCAGCGGCGGGATACCGGCCATCGACATCGCGGGGAGGATGGCCAGGATGTACAGCGCGGGTTTCTTCTTGCCCAGGCCTGCCAGCTTGTCGATGTCCCTCGTGCCCGCCGAGTGGTCGATGGCGCCGACGATCATGAAGAGTGCTGCTTTGAAGAGGGAGTGCGCGAAGGTCAGCGCCAGGCCTGCCTGCATGGCCTCGCGGGAGCCGATGGCGATGATGGCGGTGATAAAACCCAGCTGCGAGACGGTGCCGTAGGCCAGAACCAGCTTTAGGTCACGCTGCTTGAGCGCCATCCAGCCGCCGAGCAGCATGGTGAAGGCACCCAAGGGGATGACCACGAGGTGCCAGGTGGGGATGTCATGCACCGAGGGTGCTAGGCGTGCGACGAGGTAGATGCCGGCCTTCACCATTGCTGCGGAGTGTAGGTAGGCAGAGACCGGGGTCGGCGCGGCCATGGCGCCGGGCAGCCAAAAGTGGGCGGGGGCGATGGCGGATTTGGAGAGCGCACCGCAGAGAATCAACACGATGGCCACGGTGAGGAAAGGCGTGTTGGCCAGGTCCTCGGTGGCGGCGATATCGCTGAAGGACCACGCACCGGTCTGGCGGCCGAGGAGGGTAATGCCCACGAGCATGGCCAGGCCGCCGAGGACGGTGACCATGAGTGCCTGCTGCGCTGATCGCCGGGATGAGGCGCGCTCGCCGTAATAGCTCACGAGGAGGAAGGAAAGCAGGGAGGTGATTTCCCAGAAGACATAAAGCAGCAGGAAATTATCGGAAATGACCAGGCCATACATGGCCGTGGCAAAGCCCACCATCTGGCTACCGAAGAGGGCAAGGCGGCGCCGGGAGTGGTCGAAATAACCCCAGCAATACAGCAAGACCAGCGCGCCCACACCCAAAATGATGAGGCTGAACAGCGCGGAAAGCGCGTCCATGCGCAGGTTAATCGTTAGGTGCGCGGCGGGCATCCAGTCGAGGTCATACGCCAGCTGGTTGCCGTCGCGCAGCGTTCCAGTGGTGAGCTGTTGGAGCACCCAAAAGAAGCCCACCGCGGGCACGACGGCAAGGAGGCCGAAGGCGCGGCGGCCGAGATAGAAAAGGAGGAATGGAGCGACGATGGTAGTAAGTACCAAGGCGCTGAAGAGAGTGAGCACGAGGTTGCGGTGGCGTCCTTTCCTTGTCGGGGACTGGGCAAACCCCACCGCAGCGGCGGGCGTTCACTAGTGCTCACGATACAGTCTGAAATCCCAATTTTCACATTTTCGTTTCATACAGTTATATCTGTGTCTCCTGTTGGCGTTCCGCCACGTCGCCACCAACGCATCCAGGAGTAAGCGAGCCTGCGCCCGGCGGATGGCTCTGCCGGGCGGGATAGTGCCGCTTAAGCGAAACGCTGGAGGAAGAGAGCCTCAGCGATCGCAATGTTCTCAATCTCAGTCGGGTCGACCGACTCGTTAGCGGAGTGGATGGTGCACTGCGGCTCCTCGACACCAAAGAGCGCAATCTCCGCGTTCGGGTGCTTCTCCTGCAGCTCCACGGTCAGCGGGATGGAGCCGCCCATGCCCTGGGTGATGGTCTCGGAACCGTAGGCCTCGCCCAGGCACTCACCGAGCAGGGCGACGGCGGGCTTGGACGGATCGGTTTCGAAGCCCAGGTTGGCCTCGAGGATGGTGACCTCGATGTGCGCGCCCCACGGAATGTGCTTCTTCAGGTGCTCGGCCACTGCTTCCGCGGTGGAGCGGGGGTCCATGGTGGCGGGGGTGCGCAGGTTGATGTTGGCTTCGGCGGTAGCGGGCACGGCGTTGACCGCCTCGGAGACCGGGGTGGAGGTAAAGCCGGTCACGGTCACGGCGGGGCGGGCCCAAATCATGTCCGCGATGGCGGTGGCGCCTGCCGGATCCTTCGCGCCCATGATTTCGGTGCCCTCGAGCATCTGGGCGTCGGCGCGGAAATCTTCCTCGCGGTAGGCGGTGTCCTGCCCCTCGGCGAGCGGCCAGGTGCCCTCACAATCGACACCGTCGATAGTCGTGCGGCCGTACTCATCCGTTAAGGAATCCAGCGCACGCATGAGGGCCTTGACGGCGTCGGGAGCCGCGCCGCCGAACTGGCCGGAGTGCACTGCCGAGTTGAGGGTGGAGACCTTGACGTTGATCTGGGAGCCGCCGCGCAGGGAGGTGGTCAAAGTCGGCACGCCTGCCTTGGCGTTGCCGGCGTCGGCGATGAGGATGGCGTCGGCGGCGAAGAGCTCGGGGCGCTCCTCGATGAGCGCGGACAGGCCCTCGCCGCCGCGTTCCTCAGAGCCCTCGATGAGCACGGTGAGGTTGAGATCGGTTCCACCGTGAGCGTCGAGCGCGCGCAGCGCGGCGAGGTGCATGGCCACGTTGCCCTTGCAGTCCGCGGCGCCGCGGCCGTACCAGCGGCCCTCGCGCTCAGTCAGGGTGAAAGGATCGGAGTCCCACGCGTCGGGGTTTCCGGCAGGAACCACGTCGTAGTGCGAGTACAGCAGCACCGTCTTCGCGCCCTCCTTGCCGGGGCGCTTGGCGACGATCGCCGTGGAACCATCAGCGGTGGTGATGGCTTCGGGGGTGAAGTTGGCGTCGACAAGCGCGGCCTGAACCCACTCGGCAGCCTTCGCGGGCTGGTCCTCGAGGCCCGGCTCGTTATGGACGGAATTGAAGGAGACGAGCTCCTTGAGTTGCTGGAAAATCGTATCGCGGTCGTTGCTGACAAACTCAGAAATGTTGCTCATGCCTTCCAACCTACTCGCATCCTCGAATCGGCCTGCCGAGCGTTAGGTAGTAATATATTCATGGTTCTAGTCCAAATTCTTTTAGAAAGGACCTGACATGGCGACTACCACCGCCGAAGGTTCCCAGTCCACGGTTCGCGAGCTCACGCTCCGGGGCATCATTATTGGTGGGCTCATCACTCTCATTTTTACCGCCGCCAACGTGTATCTGGGCCTCAAGGTGGGTCTGACGTTTGCCACGTCCATTCCCGCTGCCGTGATTTCTATGGCGGTGCTGCGCCGCTTCGCCGGGCACAACGTCAAAGAGAACAACATTGTGCAAACCATCGCGTCGGCAGCCGGCACTCTCTCCGCCATCATCTTCGTGCTCCCCGGCCTGGTCATGGTGGGCTACTGGCAGGGCTTCTCCTTCATCGATACCGCCGCTGTCTGTGCCATCGGTGGCGTGCTCGGCGTGATGTACTCCATCCCGCTGCGCCGTGCGCTGGTGACGGGCTCCGATCTGCCCTACCCGGAGGGCGTGGCCGCGGCCGAGGTCCTCAAGGTGGGCGATAGCTCCGGCGAGGACGGCGAGGCCGCGCACGAGGAAAACGCGAAGGGCCTGCGCGTCATCGTCTTTGGTGGCATCCTTTCCGCCGTCATGGCTTTGCTTGCCGCGATGAAGGCTGCAGCCTCTGAGGTGGCCACCTATTTCAAGCTGGGCTCGGGTGCGACGACGCTCGGCACCTCCCTGTCCCTGGCGTTGGTCGGTGTGGGCCACCTCGTGGGCTTGGCGGTGGGTATCGCCATGCTCGTCGGCGTGGTCATTTCCTACCTCATCCTGCTTCCCATCCTCACCGGTGGGGAGGCACTGAGTGACCCGGCCACGATCATGGACACCGTCGACACGGTCTTCTCCGACAGGATCCGCTTCATCGGCGTGGGTACCATGGCCATCGCCGCCATTTGGACGCTGATCAAGATTTCCGGTCCGATTGTCAAGGGCATGGCTGAGTCCTTCGCTTCCTCCCGTAACCGCAAGGACGGCCACCAGGTGGCGGTGGAGGAGCGCGATATTCCGGCACCGTATGTCGTTGGCACGATCCTTCTTCTCATGGTCCCGATTGGACTGCTGCTGTGGAACTTCGTGCGCGGCACCGATATTCATGACCACATGGCCGTCCTCATCACGGTCTCCGTACTCTTTACCTTGCTTGTGGGCCTCGTTATCGCGTCGGTGTGTGGCTACATGGCTGGTCTCATTGGTGCGTCCAACTCGCCGATCTCATCTATCGGCATCATCGCGGTCATCACCGCCGCATTGCTGATTGCCGCCGTGACGCGCGGTACGGATGCGGAGCCGCTCTCGCTGGTGGCCTACACGCTGTTTACCGCGGCCATCGTCTTCGGCATTGCGACGATTTCCAATGACAACCTGCAGGACCTCAAGACCGGTCAGCTGGTTGGCGCGACGCCGTGGAAGCAGCAGGTAGCGCTCATCATCGGTGTCCTCTTCGGCTCCTTGGTGATTCCGCCGATTCTGCAGGTCATGCTCACCGGCTTTGGTTTCCAGGGCATGGAGGGCGCCGGTGAGGACGCACTGGCTGCACCGCAGGCCGCGCTGATGTCCTCGGTGGCATCCGGTATTTTTGATAACTCGTTGCCGTGGGATCTCATCGGTCTGGGGGCGGCGATCGGCGCCGTCATCATCATCGTCGACGAGTGCCTGCGCCACTTCACCGACAAGTACTCCCTGTCCCCGCTGGCGGTGGGCATGGGCATGTACCTGCCGGCGGCCATCACGATTGTGGTTCCGATTGGCGCCATCTTGGGTGCCTTCTACAACCGCTGGGCGGTACGCCAGTCCAAGCCGGACTTTGCTAAGCGCATGGGCACGCTGTTGGCCACCGGCCTCATTGTCGGTGAGTCCCTCTTCGGTGTGGTCAACGCCGGCATTATCGCGGCGTCGGGCGGCGAGTCCCCGCTGGAGATCTTCGAGGGCGGAACCGCTGCCAAGATCGTCGGCGTCATCCTTTTCGTCGGCGGCATTGCTGCGGCGTACAAGTGGACGGCGAAGAAGGCTGCTTCCTAAGACAGTGTGATTGGTTCTTTTTAACGAGTGGTTCGATTTAGCGGGCAGTTTACTTTGATGGGCGGTGCTTATGCACCGCCCGTTCGTGTTGAACCTTGCAGTCGGTAGGTCTGAGTGCCAGAATGGTCGCTAGCACTTCCACATGGCAAGTGCCAGAAATAAACAGAGTCATCTATGTGGTTGGGGCTGGAGAACACTCGCCAGCCGTGCCGTCGCGGGCGTCCGTCATAGATCAGACGTGAGTGTCGTCCTCAACAAAGCTTAAGGAGCACAAACACATGGCAAAGATCATTGCCTTCGATGAAGAGGCACGTCGCGGCCTCGAGCGTGGTCTCAACACGCTTGCCGACGCCGTCAAGGTCACCCTCGGCCCCAAAGGCCGCAACGTCGTCCTGGAGAAGTCCTGGGGCGCCCCGACCATTACTAACGACGGTGTCTCCATCGCGCGCGAGATCGAGCTCGAGGACCCGTACGAGAAGATCGGCGCAGAGCTGGTCAAGGAAGTAGCCAAGAAGACTGATGACGTTGCCGGTGACGGCACCACCACCGCTACCGTTCTGGCCCAGGCTCTCGTGCGTGAGGGCCTGCGCAACGTAGCCGCTGGTTCCAACCCGATGGGCATTAAGCGCGGCATCGAGGCCGCCACCAAGAAGGTTGTTGACTCCCTGCTCTCCTCCGCAAAGGAAGTAGAGACCCAGGAAGAGATCGCCACCACCGCTGGTATCTCCGCCGCTGACCCGGCAATCGGCGAGAAGATCGCCGAGGCTATGTACACCGTGGGCAACGGCTCCGTAAACAAGGATTCCGTTATCACTGTTGAGGAGTCCAACACCTTCGGCGTTGACCTCGAGGTCACTGAAGGTATGCGCTTCGACAAGGGCTACATCTCTGGCTACTTCGCTACCGATATGGAGCGCCAGGAGGCAGTCCTCGAGGATCCGTACATCCTGCTCGTCTCCTCCAAGATTTCCAACATCAAGGACCTCGTCCCGCTGCTGGAGAAGGTCATGCAGACCGGCAAGCCGCTGCTGATTATCGCTGAGGATGTTGAGGGCGAAGCCCTGTCCACCCTCGTGGTCAACAAGATCCGCGGCACCTTCAAGTCCGTTGCCGTGAAGGCTCCGGGCTTCGGTGACCGCCGCAAGGCCACCCTGCAGGACATGGCTATCCTCACTGGCGGCCAGGTCATCTCCGAAGAGGTCGGCCTTTCCCTGGAGACCGCTGAGATCGAGTACCTCGGCCAGGCCCGCAAGGTTGTCGTGACCAAGGATGAGACCACCATCGTTCAGGGTGCTGGTTCCCAGGAGCAGATCGACGGCCGTATCAAGCAGATCCGCGCCGAGATCGAGAACTCCGACTCCGACTACGACCGCGAGAAGCTGCAGGAGCGCCTGGCCAAGCTGGCTGGCGGCGTGGCAGTCCTCAAGGTTGGTGCCGCTACCGAGGTCGAGCTCAAGGAGCGTAAGCACCGCATCGAGGATGCCGTGCGCAACGCTAAGGCTGCCGTAGAGGAGGGCATCGTCGCCGGCGGTGGCGTGGCTCTGCTGCAGGCAGCTGAGGTTCTGGATTCCCTCTCTGACCTCACGGGTGACGAAGCTACTGGCGTCAAGATTGTTCGCGAGGCGCTGTCTGCTCCGCTGAAGCAGATTGCACAGAACGCTGGCCTGGAGCCGGGCGTTGTTGCTGACAAGGTTGCGTCCCTGCCGGCTGGACAGGGTCTCAACGCCGCTTCTGGCGAGTACGTGGACCTCATGGCTGCGGGCATCAACGACCCGGTCAAGGTCACCCGTTCCGCACTGCAGAATGCTGCGTCCATCGCGGCCCTGTTCCTGACCACCGAGGCGGTTGTGGCTGACAAGCCGGAGCCGGCTGGTGCAGGCGCTGGCATGCCGGATGCTGACGCAATGGGCGGTATGGGCTTCTAGTCCTTCACTCTCCGGCTGAGGCGTTTATCGCCTCAGCCCCTAGCAAATTACGAGCTCCCCACGGTCAACCGTGGGGAGCTTTCTTTGTCTTGAGACCCTTTTGTGTTCTTCTGTCACCCCGAATAGGGGTAATTTGGAGTGTTCCTGCGAAAAATATTTCGCGAGTTTACAGTTCAATTCAGGCCTATGAATCGCTGCTGCTGGGGTCAGCGTTACGTTTTAAAGAGGAATTCTTGAAACTTCGTTACGGGCACTGTCCATTTGTGCAGTTAACGGCGTTGTCGCTGGCTAAGTTAACAAAAGATGAATAAATGAATGGGCGTGTATAACTGATTTCTAAAGGGCTTCGCGCGAAAAATCACCTACGAATCCACTTGCAATGTTGAGGCGGTGTGCCAAAATAGTTTCGTGTGACGCCCGCTGAGGGTGTCTGCAAAACCGCAAACCCCTCCGGGCAGTTTCTACCCGGACTTCACAAGAGGAGACCACAATGGATCTTTCTTTCATCGGCGACCAGCTCGGTAACTTCGCTACCTTCGCTGACGGCATCAAGAAGCTCTTCACCGGCTTCGCTGGCGTTTTCGATGCCATCTCCGGCGCTGCTCAGCAGGGTGACTCCTTCGTTGTTAAGCCGAACACCTCCGAGCTCAGCGTTCTGTCCTCCAAGAAGTAAACTAGCTTCCCTTTAGGGCAGCACTAAACACACACTTTCAATCCCAAGGAGATTTCAAATGGGTACCCTTTCTTCCTCCGGCATCATCGGCCTTCTGCTCAACATTTTCTACAACCTGGGCGACATGGCTTCCGGCGCTTCCAAGCTGATCGGCCTGCTCTAAAAAGCACGCTGCTCACGCAGAACTAAGCGTTAACCCCGCTGACCCATTCTGGGCAGCGGGGTTTCTCATTTCCGTACTCTGTTGCGCCCTCAGGATCAGGCGGTTTCGGGCCTTGCGCGCGAAAACGTACCTTCGCACACGCGGGGCGGGTGCGGAACGATCAATTAGGGCCCCAGATCTTCGACTTTTGGGGGCACTATTTGTTAGAAACGTACATTCTGGGCGGCTGCTGCCGCCCGTCGGGCATTACGGGGGTAAATTCCGCGGCTGCAACTTGTTTATCGCGCCAGATGCCTGCTTCCTAGATAGAATTAATGGTATGGCTGACATTAAAGACGACGAACTCCCCGAGATCGACCTTGCGCAGACCGACGGCTACGTCGTCGACGACTCTGATGAAGATGATCCCTCGCTGATTATGCCGGATGGCTCGCCTGTCGAGACTTGGCGCGAGAACTACCCGTACGAGGAGCGCATGACGCGCGATGAGTACGAATCCATCAAGCGCGCCCTGCAGATCGAGCTGCTGAAGTGGCAGAACTGGACCAAGGAAACCGGCCAGCGCCACATCATCCTCTTCGAAGGCCGCGATGCCGCTGGTAAGGGCGGCACCATCAAGCGATTCAACGAGCACCTTAACCCGCGTGGTGCGCGCACCGTTGCGTTGGAGAAGCCTTCCCCGCGTGAGTCCACGTCGTGGTACTTCCAGCGCTACATCGAGCACTTCCCGTGCGGCGGTGAAATCGTCTTCTTCGACCGCTCCTGGTACAACCGCTCTGGTGTCGAGCGCGTCATGGGCTTCTGCACCGAGTCCCAGCACGCAGAGTTCCTGCGCGAGGTACCGATGCTGGAGAACATGATCTTGGGCTCGGGAATCTCCCTGACCAAGCTGTGGTTCTCCGTGACCCGCAAGGAGCAGCGCACGCGCTTCGCCATCCGCCAGATTGACCCGGTCCGTCAGTGGAAGCTTTCGCCCATGGATCTGGCCTCCCTGGATAAGTGGGATGACTACACCCGCGCGAAGGAAGAACAGTTCCGCTACACGGATACCGAAGAATCCCCGTGGATCACCATTAAGTCCAACGATAAGAAGCGCGCCCGCATCAACGCTATGCGTTACGTGCTTTCCAAGTTTGAGTACACCAACAAGGACCATGAGGTCGTTGGTCAGGTGGATGACAAGATTGTGAAGCGCGGTCGCGACCAGATCGGTGACTAAATAGCGTATCTCGCGGGTGGGGACTAGCCTCGTCCCGCGGATAGAAATAACGCCCTAGCCCAACTTCTGGGCTAGGGCTTTTGGCTTTGGCCGGTTTAGAAGAGGGCCTCAAGCTGAACGATCGGCGCGATACGGCCGGTTTCCAGCAGGAGGGAGTAAACGCCGAAGGAAGAAAGGCCAAGGCCGACGGCGCTAGCGACGGAACCGATGATGGAGCTGATGATGGTTGCTACGGTGCCCATAAGAAAAGTCTCCTTGAGAGAATTAGAAAAATGCGGGTGGAAAGTTTAAACGTGGAAGGACTGTACGAAGTTCTCGATGGCCGGAATTTCTGCCATGTGGCCCAAGCGGGTGAGAATGTTGTAGAGGCCGAAAGAGGAGAGGAGCGTGCCGATCATTGTTATTGAACTCCTTGCGAGTTAGTGGGTTAGTGTGAGACCGAAACCGTGGCTTGTACTTGCTTCAGTTTCACTTTCAGAGTAACACCCGGCGGGTCAGTACGCAGCGCTTATTCTGCAGGTACATGATGTTAATGAAACAGGAAGCCCCCGCTGAGCGCTGTATGCGGGTGCATACAATGCAAGCGGGGGCTGCCTCGTGTTCTCTGTTTTCCTAGTGCTTCCAGGGCTCAATCGGATTGCCCTGCCACTCGGAGTTGCCCGGGACCTGGTCACCGCGCATCACCAAGGAGCCGGGGCCAACCGTCGCCACGCTGCCAATGACCGAGGCGGGTAGCGCCACCGAATGCGAGGCAAGCGTGGCCCCGGCCTTGATGGTCACGGTGTCCAGGCTCATCACGCGGTCCTGGAAGAGGTGCGTTTGCACCACGGTGCCGGGGCCGACGGAAGCGCCTTCGCCCACAAAACACAGGTCCGTTTCCGGGAACCAGTAGGAGTCGATCCACGCGCCGCGGCCAATCGTCACGCCCAGCGCGCGGAGGCCCTGGTTGATTTCACCCATGCCATAGGTGTGGGTAAAGAACCACGGCGCAGCAACCGCCTCAACAAAGGTGTCCTGCAGCTCGTTGAGCCACACGAAGGCGGACCACAGCGGGTGGTCGCCGGCGGTCTGCGTGCCCACGCAGATCCATTTCACCGCCACAGTGATGGTCATGGCGATAGCGCCTGCCACCATGAGGATGAGGCCGCCGAGGGCCCAGGCGGCGGCGATGCCGAGGGAGTCGGCAAGCGCGTAAATCGATGCCAGGGTTCCTGCCAGCAACATGGCCGAGGTCATCGGCGCCAACAGGCGCATGGTCTCAATCGCACCACGCGCGGCCTTGACCCCAAAACCCGGGTTATAGGTCAGGGATTCGCCCTCCACACCGTCCACGTGGGCCTCGACGCGGCGCATGCGCTCCGGCGGGGAACCCCACCAGTTCGCGCCGGACTTGGTCTTCTTCGGCGTCGAGGAGAGCACGGCAACCAGCGAGTTCTTCGACAGCTTGCGGCCCGGTCCGGTGATGCCGGAGTTGCCCACGAAGGAACGCTTGCCCACCTTGGTCTCGCCCGTGAGCATCCAACCGCCGCCGAGCTCATAGCCGCCGATCATGGTGTCATCTGCCAGGAAGGCACCGTCTTTGACCTCAGTGAGCTTGGGAACCATGACGGCCGTGGAAATCTCCACGTCCTTGCCAATCGTCGCGCCCAGCGAACGCAGCCACGCCGGGGTGAGCTGCGAGGCGTAGATGGGGAAGAGCTGCGTGCGGGCCTCGTCCATGAGGCGCTCGATGGCCCACAGGCGCCAGCCCTTGGCGGAGCGCACCGGTGCCACGCCGGGCTTAATGCCCAGTGACAGGATGCGCACGCCCAGCCAGGTCTGCAGCATGAAGGTAGCAAATGCCGCAAGCGCGCCCAGCGGGGCGAAGAAGATGGAGCCGACGAAGGCGGAGCCGTTGGTGGCCGCGATGAGAGCAACGACCACGGCTGCGCCCACGGCGAGTGCCACAATCGGCTGAAGCGCCAGCAGGATGGAGGTGGCACCATAGATGGCTACCCACCACGGGCGGCGCTTCGGGGCATGCGACGGGAAGCGGTGCTTGGAGCGGCCCACCTTCTTGGCGGGCGAGCCGGACCAGCGCTGGCCGTCCTTGATCTTCTTGCGGGCAGTCACGGTGGAGCCGGCCTCGACGTGGGCATCCTTGCCCACGACGGTGCCCGGAAGCAGCGTCGAGCGCGCGCCCACGCGGGCGCCTTCCTTGACCTCGATGGCGCCAACCCGCAGGATATCGCCGTCGAGCCAGTAGCCGGAGAGATCGACCTCGGGCTCAATCGCAGCGTGCTTGCCCAAGGTCAGCAGGCCAGTCACAGGCGGCAGCGAGTGCAGGTCCACTCCGCGGCCCATCTTCACTCCCAGCGCGCGGGCATAGTTATTGACCCACGTGGCACCCGCAATCGAGCGCGAGCCAGAAGCATCTGCCCAGCGCTCCGCTGCCCAAATACGCAGATGCGTGGAGCCGCCGCGAGGGTACTCGCCGGGCTTAATGCCGGCGGTGATAAGCCGCGCGCCGAAACCGCCAATGGGGATGCGGCCAACCGGGGTGACGAACACGACGAGCAAAATGGCCACCAGCCACCACGGTGTGGTCATGGCCCACTCCACGCCGAGCAGGTTCGCCACGTTGGAGCCCAACAACAGCCAGGCCAGCCACGTCGTGGCGGCCAGCGTCATCACGGGGATCTGGATGAGTGTTTGCGCGATGCGCGTGCCGGCGCCGACGGGCTTTACTTCGCGGGCGGGGCCGGCGTCCTCGACGGACTCGGCGTCGGAAAGCTGCTCCGCCAGGGAGCCGAGGCGTGGGTGATCGTAGAGATCACGCACGGCCACGGTGGGGAAGCGCTCGCGGATGCGGCCGACCAAGGTCGCCGCGGCCAGGGAGGTGCCGCCGAGGGAGAAGAAGTCGGCGTTGACGTCTTCCACAGATACGCCCAGGGTGTCCACCCACAGCTCCGCCAACCACTGCTCGGTGGGATTGAGTCCTTCTGCCTCCACGCCCACTCCCGGCAGCGGCCATGGCAGTGCCTTCTTATCCACCTTGCCGGAGGTGCGAATCGGCAGCTCCTCCATGACACAAATGCGGGGGACGAGCGCCGCCGGCATGGATTCCGCGAGACGGGCGTGCGCTGCCTCGTGGTCGAAGCCCACCGTGGGCTCCTCCAGCGACACGTAACCGACGAGCACGGACTCGCCGCCCGGCGTCTTCTGCACGGCCACGGCGGAGTTGTACACGTTGGGAAGGGCCGCCACGTTGGCTTCGACCTCACCGAGCTCGATGCGGCGGCCGCCGATCTTCACCTGATCATCGACGCGCCCGACAAAATACAGGCCGTCCTCTTCCAAGCGCACGTGGTCACCGGTGCGGTAGGCGCGCTCCCAGCCCAGGGACTCCAGCGGCGCGTACTTTTCCGCGTCCTTGACCGGGTCCAGGTAGGCGGCCAGGCCCACGCCACCGATGACGAGTTCGCCCACCTCACCGTTGTTTACGGGGACGCCGTGCTTATCGACGACCACCAGGTCCCAGCCCTTCAGCGGCAGCCCGATCGACACGGGCTGGCCCGGCAGCATGCGCTGCGCGCAGGCCACGACGGTGGCCTCGGTGGGGCCGTAGGTATTCCACATTTCGCGGTCTTCGGTGGCCAAGCGGTCCACCAGCTCCTGGGAGCAAGCCTCGCCGCCGACGATGAGGAGGCGGATATTATCCAGGGCCTCGGCGGGCCACAGGCCAGCCAGGGTTGGCACGGTGGAGACCACCGTGATGTCGCGGCGAATGAGCCAGGGACCTAAGTCCATGCCGGAGCGCACCAGGGAGCGCGGGGCCGGGACCAGGCAAGCACCGTGGCCCCAGGCCAGCCACATCTCCTCGCAGGAGGCGTCGAAGGCTACGGAGAGGCCCGCGAGGACGCGGTCGTCCGGGCCGAGCGGGCCATGCGGGTTATCCGCCAGGAAGAGGGCTGCCTCGGCGTCAACGAAGGCGGCCGCGGAACGGTGGCTCACCGCCACGCCCTTGGGCTTGCCCGTAGAACCGGAGGTGAAGATGATCCAGGCGGTGTCTTCGGGGCGCGGTTCGTCGAAGGGGGCGGTGCCGCCACTGTCCTTTTCGTCGAACGTGGGGCGCGCCCCACCCTCTCGCAGCATACGGAAGCCCTCGTCGGTGAAGACGCCGTCGATGTCAGCCTCGCCGAAGACCATCTCGGCGCGCTCATCGGGGTCGTCGGCGTCGACGGGTACGTAGGCCGCGCCGGCGGCGAGCGTGGACAGGATGGCCAGGTAGAGCTCGCGCTTGCCGGAGGTCATGCGGATGCCGATGCGGTCTCCGCGCCGCACACCGCTGGCGTGGAGTTCGGTGGCCCAGGCGGAGACGTCGGCAAGCAGCTCGGCGTAGGTCAGGATCTCGCCGTCATCCAGGGCGGCAGCCTCTGGATAGTTTTCTGCTGTGGTGCGCACGACGTCCCACAGGGTGCGCGCCGGTGCGGCCTCGGAACCTAGGAGGTAGTGCGCGGGAACCTCGGGCGTTGCTGGGGTCTCGGGCTCGTCCGCCTGGAGGGCGTGGCGGCCTCCGGTACTAGGAAGATTATCGGGCTCCGTCATTTAGGCATCACTGCTTTCTACATCACCGGGCGCGTCGGCCGCGATGATGGCGGTGGCCAGCTTGCGCAGGTGCTTGAGCTGCTTGTTGGTGGACTCGTCGAGGGCCTCGTCCTCCGCCTTCGCCACCAAGACCGCGAGCTCCTTGTGGGCCTTGACGCCCTTCTTGGTGGAGGCAATGATTTGGCGGCGGCGGTCCTTGGAGTCACGCTCGCGCTTGACCCAATGGCGGGACTCCAGTGAATCGAGGAGGCGCACCATGTCGGAGGCATCAATGGCCAGGGTCTCCGACAGGGCGGACTGGGAGGACGCGGTCTCCGCAACGAGGCAGGTGAGAACCCAGTATTCGCGCAAGGTGGTCCGCTGTGTTTGCAGCGCGGCCTCGACGCCTTCGCGGGTGCGGCGGCGGAGGCGCTCCAGCTGGAAGGAGGGGGACTCCAGGAGCGCGGTAGGGATGGAAACAGAATTCAATGAAGGCATGCCGATGATTCTAACGCGCCTACGGTGGCATGCCTAAATTATGGGTTGTGGCCCACTAGTTTCAGGCTGAGGCTAGCTTCTGCACGATGAGTGTGTTGAGAGAAACGCCTTCCCGTTCTGCTTCGATGGTCAGGTCTCGGTGAAGTGACTGAGGTATGCGGAGGTTGAACTTCCCCGAGTAGCTTCGCTGTCCGAATGGTTCCGGGATGCGTTCATTGTTGCGTTGCATATCTTCTAGAGTTTCTTCGACGACGCTGCGCAACTCGGCTTCTGCGGTGGTCGCAGTAGCATCCAGCCATGACAGGGAAGGGAACTCTAGGACTGTGGCAACGAACTCGCCATCTTCTTCTGACCAAGCGGTTTGGTAAGTGTATTTGTCTGCGAGATTCATGATCTGCTCCTAGGGGAGGTGGTCGATGGCGGCTAAAACTTGGCGAATCTGAAAGGGCTTCGCTTTCCCGTTGTGCCCCTCTTGGATATTGACTCGGGGGTCTCCCTGCCATGGGGTTTTATAAACGATGTGCGAAGTTCCACGCCGTTTCTTTCCGGCGCTTTCTTGGCGTTCGAAATAGAAGTCACATACAAGTTGCAGCTCTGAGAAGCGGACGTTTGTCCGTGAGGTCCGCATCTTTGTGAGGATCTTTTCTATCTTGGAAACCACACCTGTATGGTACCGCAAATGGTACCACTAGTGGTTTGGGTAAACCATAGGGCAGCCTTGGGCCTTCCAACCATCCGTTCCACCCTCGACGTTGATGACGTCCCAGCCCTTGGTGTGCTCCAAGTACTGGCAGACCTGCATGCTGCGCCCGCCTAGGTGGCAGATGACGTAGATGTCTTGGTCCGGGTCAATCTCGTCGATGCGATCAACTAGTTCGCCCATCGGGATGTGCGTGGCGCCCTGGGCGTGCTCGGTGTTCCACTCGTGGTCCTCGCGGACGTCGATAAGCTGGGCGTTCTCAGGTACTTCCTGTGGCGTTACGTTTCTCATGCCCCATACCCTAGTCACGCATAGGGCCTAGTGCTGTTACTCCACTCGCCGCGTCCAGGGAAGGGCTTCAAACTCTGCGCGGTCCCCGTTCACAAACCGTTCAAGGAGGGACAAGGCTTCGTCGATGTCCTCTAGGAGCATCTGGAAGTTTTCTTCCTCACCGTTGTTGTGGCCCCATTCGACGAGGTAGCGTGCCGCTCCTGTTTCTGAGGGTTGCACGCGGTCGACCTGGCAGTAGTCGCCCGGGACTATTCGGTCAAAGGCTGCTACCCACGCTCCCACTTCGGGGAAGCCGTCCTGGCGAACTGCCTCGAGAAGGTCATCGTTGAAAAGATACGCAGCTGAGCCGAAGACCGTGGCGTTGACCATGAAGCGCTCATCCTCAGGGATATCTGAGGACGACTTCTGATCTTGCCAATTCACTTTGTCCACCAACTGCGCCGGGGAGTAGGTGAATTCAACCATCAAATCTAGAGCAAGGGGCAGTGGGATGGATGGGATTTCGTGTAGGTTCCCGTCGGGGGTGACAAGGTCAAGCGAAACGTTGTCGCCCGTATAGGTTGTTTCCAAGGTATAACGCTCCTGGAAGTCCACCTGACTCCCGGATCGAACCTCAAGCCTCCATCCTGTGAAGAGGCGAAGCCCTGCTTCGAGTACGGAGGAGGATGTGGCCACCTCCCAGGTGTTCACATACAACTTATCCGCGAGTAGCTTCAACTGGCAGCTCTCAGCCCCTGGAAGCGGCTTGCCCGACGGGTTGTACAGTGCCAGGGAATCATCGACAACAAGCGAAATGCCATGATCCTGCGCCAGATGAGTAAGCCTCTCTATCGTGACCGACCTGACATCAGCAGGGATGAGCAGCCGAGTGAGTGCTTGTGCTTCCACGTGCTCCTCGGCGAGGAGGATTTCGCTTCCGAGCTTTGCGTTAATCCTCTCAGTATATTTCTGCATCCGAGGGCTGGGCTCGCCATTATGGTCAGCACGGATGCGGTGCATCATGCATACTGATGCTTCTGTCCACTGCTCCTCGCGCTCTGGAAGCTCCATTGCGGTGACCGTGGTGTACGGCGCCGGGTCCGACAAGGAAGAGTCCGGGAAGACTGTGGAAATCATCTCGCCGTTGCCGTCCAAATAGTGCTCCGCCACTGCGATGACTTCGTCTGCGATGTCGAAGGTCTGCACATTGTCGGTGCCGAGGTTATCGTAAACCTTCGCGGTCCACTGTCCTTGAGCATTGCGGCCGTAGGCCAGGGAAAACGTTGGCCATTTGTGTAGGTGGACCATCACGCCTGCGGGGAGCTCCTTCACTGCGTCCAGCCGGCGCCAGGGTGTTTCGTGGCGGACTGAAGCATCCAGGATTGGCTTAGATTCACGTTGAGGCAACGGTTCCCACGCAAGTTCTTCGATCAACGGGTTGTGGTCGCTGAAAGAAAGCAGAATCTCTCGTGCTTCTTCATAAGTATCGACAGTGAGCGTGCGGAATACTGGTTCAGTGGCCTCTGGAGGGAGGCTGGACCATATCAGTTCGAACTGCCCGCTTGCGCGCACGTGCATGGACATATCGAGGCCGTAGCTGCGTTCTTCCGAGCCATAGTTGACTACCTGAAGCCACGTTTGCTCGGACACCGGCAGGCGCAGGGCGTCCTCAAAGGCGCGATCAAGCATCGGTCTGCTGACCTGTCGCCACATAGTTCCCATGCAGTTCCTGATGGAGGAAAGGCCATTGCTGCTCGTGGGGATTCCAGTCGCATTAAAGAGGATGTCCGTGGTTCCAATGAAGACCACCAAGCCGTGGTAATACGCCAGCAAAGCTAGCTTTTCTTGGAGTTCTAAATTGCTCGAATCCATCGTGACCGTGACGGCCGAATGCGCGGGCACGTCCTGTCCGAAGAGTTTGGAGAGTGCGGCCGATGCTTCTTCCATTTCTGGATCCGGCTTCCGGAAGGAGTCCAGCCCTTCCGTCTGAATTAACTCCAGAAAATAGTCATGGTCAGCAATCTTTTCTCGGTTAAAGCGCACGATGTTGAGCTGCACGTCCATTAAGCGGGGTCCTTCCAGAGTGGGTTGGGTAAGGGCACGGACAAGCTTATGCGTCTTGCGTCACAGTTTCCTTGGGATCCTGTGGACGGTCTCTGTCAGGGCGCTCGTGTGGGACGGTGGGCGGGCGCGGGCTTTAGCGGTGTGCTGAGAGGTATTCCAGAATGGCTTTCACGCGGCGGTTGTCCTCGCTGGGGTCCAGCCGCAGCTTGGTGAAGATATTGGAAACGTGCTTGGCCACCGCGGCGGAAGACAGGACGAGCTCGGCGGCGATGTCCTTGTTGGACTTGCCGCGGGACATTAATTCGAGAACCTCGCGCTCGCGTGGAGTGAGCTCGCCCAGACCGCTGCGCCCGGAGCTCATTAACGCCTGCGCCACGGTGGGATCGATGACGGTGCCGCCCTGAGCCACCACGTCCAGGCTGGAGAGGAAGTCCCGCACTTCAGATACGCGGTCCTTCAAAAGGTAGCCGGTGCCGGCATCGGGGGAATCGAAGAGCTCCACCGCGTATGCGGGGGCCACATACTGAGAGAGCACCATAACGGGCAGACCCGGGTATGCGTTTCTTAAGTTCACGGCGGCCTTCAAACCGTCGTCGCCCATGCCTGGCGGCATGCGCACATCTGTGATGACGATGTCCGGAAGCTCGTCGCGGAGTGTATCCACCACCGCTTCGAGCGAAGGGGCAGAGTCCGCCTGGCCCACAATTGAATGCCCGCGGCGCTCCAGAAGGCCGGCGAGGCCCTCGCGCAGAATGGCGGAATCATCCGCCACCACAATTCTCAAACTCATTTCTTTAAACTCCTGACTGTCCGCGATCGAGTAGAAGAGGAATCGAGCACGCCACCCTGGTGGGCCCGCCCGGGGGAGAAGATAAAGTCATCTCCCCGCCAAAAGCGGCGAGGCGCTCGGCCATCCCGGCCAGCCCATGGCCTTGCACCACCTGCGCACCGCCGGGGCCCTCATCCACCACCGCAATCTTCAAGGAGGCATCTGCGGTCACCAAAACAGAAACCGGGGCACCCGGTGCGTACTTCGCCGCGTTGGTCAACGCCTCCGTGCCGAAGAAATAGCCACACGCCAGCACGGAGGCGGAGAGCTCCGGCAGCGGATGCGGGGCGAAGACGCTGACGTGGGGGCCATGGGAAGAGGAGACGTCGGCAAGCGCGGCCACCAAACCGTGGTCCTGCAGGACCTGTGGGTGGATGCCGTGCACCGTCGTACGCAGGGAATTCAGGCCGCGGTCCACGTCCTGCTTGGCGGCGGTGAGGAGCTCGGTGAGGTCAGAGGGGGCGTCGAGAAGCGCCTCGCCCAGCTTCATACTCGCGGCCACGAGATACTGCTGCGCGCCGTCGTGCAAGTCGCGCTCGATGCGGGCGCGCTCCACCTCGTAGGCATCCGCGATGGCGCGGCGCGAGGCCGTCAGCTGCGCGATTTTCTCCGCCTGCTGCTGCTCGTGGGTGGTCGGTTGGGCTTTTCTTCGGAACACGCCTCACAGCATATCGGGCGGTGGCCGCGCGAGGGGTAGTGCTGGCACTACCTTAAAAAGCAACGCTAGGACTGTTCTGAACGCGGGCTCGAGACGGTGAAATGAGAGACATGGCACAAACACTTTCCCTGACAGACATCACCAAGGATTTCGGCGGCGGCCCGGTGCTCGCTGGAATCTCCCTCGACATCGCGCCGGGCGAGCTCGTGGCCGTCATGGGGCCGTCCGGCTCCGGCAAGTCCACGCTGCTGCACTGCATGTCCGGCGTGCTCACCCCCACGCACGGCAGCGTGCGCTACGGGGACGAGGAGCTCTCCGCGCTTTCCGACGCCCACCGCTCCCGCCTCCGCCTTCGCAACTTCGGCTTCGTCTTCCAAGATGGCCAGCTCCTGCCGGAGCTGAGCAACGTGGACAACGTGGCGCTGCCCGCAATGCTCAACGGTATGGGGCGGAGTGCCGCCCGCAAGCGAGCACTGGAGCTGCTGGACCAACTGGGCCTGGGCGATTTGGCGGACCGCCGCCCGGCGCAGGTTTCCGGTGGTCAAGCGCAGCGCGTGACCATCGCGCGTGCGCTGGTGGCGAATCCGGGCGTGGTCTTCGCCGATGAGCCCACCGGTGCCCTGGACCAGTCCACCGGTCATGAGGTGATGCAGATGCTGACCACCATCGTGCGCCAGTCGGGTGCCAGCCTGGTCATGGTCACGCACGACCCGAAGGTGGCCGACTGGATGCAGCGCCGCGTGGAGATTCGCGATGGCATCATCCACGACGACCGCCGCCTTGGGGTGATTCGATGAACACCGCAACCTTGGTCTTTGACCTGCAGCGCGAATCGATACGCGCGCGCTCCGGTACTGGAATTGTCTCGGTGCTGGCGATTGTGAGCCTGACCATTGGTTCCGCCATTGCCTTCCTCGTTGCGGGTGGCACCTGGATGTTCTGGGAGCGCGCCCAGCACGTCGAGGACGCCGCCCCGGCTCTCAAGGAGCCCTTCGGCAACGAGATTGAGTTCTTCCTGTATTCGTGGTTTGCTCTGGCCCTGTTGGCCTGCGCCTTCATTCTTCCGGCGCTGTTTAACCTCACAGCCCAAGCCGCTGTCCTCGGCGCCTCAGGCAGGGAGCAGCGCCTGGCCACCCTGCGCCTGTTGGGATTGAGCTCCCGCCAGGTGGAGCGCATGGCCATCGTGGAGACGGGCCTGCAAGCCATCATTGGCATCGTGCTCGGCGGGCTGATCAGCCAGCTCATCGCGCCGGTCTTCACCCAGCTGGACTTCCAGATGCGCTCCATTTCTTTGCCTGAGATTCTGCTGCCCTGGTGGGGTTATCTGGCCGTGGCCGGCGTACTTTTCCTGCTGGCCATCGGCGCAGCACTCGTCGGCATGCGCCGGGTGCGGGTGAGCCCGCTGGGCGTGGCTAAGCGTCAGATGCCCGCGGCTTACCGCTGGTGGCGCGCCATCGTCTTCCTTGTCATCGTGGCGGTCGGCGGGGCTTTCCTCTTCGGCAAGGCGGGCCCGCCCACCGCTATGGTCATCGTGGTTATGTTCGGCATGCTGATGAGCATCAACCTCATCGCTCCCTTCATCCTGCAGCTCGGCGCGCACATCTTGTCCCTCTTCCCGGGTACCGCGCACTTCGTGGCCTGCCAGCGCGTGGCGGGTAATGCGCGCCCCGCGTGGAGGCGGAGTGCTGCCATCGGCTTCTTCGGTTACTTGGCGGGATTCCTCGTTACCGCGCCCTTGGGCTCCGATGCCCTGGCTCTGTCGCTCAAGGAAGACCCCGGAACGAACGTGGTGTTCAAAGACATCTCCACCGGTGTCGTGTTAACCCTCATCTTTGGCTTCACGCTGACCACCATGTCCATCATCCTGGGACAGGTCTCCGGAATCTTTGAAGACAAGGAGCTCATCCGCTCCCTGGATCTCATGGGCGTGCCGCGTGGCTTCCAGTTCCGGTCCGGCGCGCTTGCGGTCATGGGGCCCGTCGTGGGATTGAGTTTCTTCGGCTTCCTCTTTGGCGGCGGGATTGCCTCGCTGATGTTCTTCTCCAGCGTCGAGTCAAGCGACGTCAATGTACTCGCCCGCCTGCTCATGGCCTTCGGCTTCTTGGCAGTGGGCTGGCTGGTTACGCTCCTTGCCATCGTGATTGTGGAGCCTCTCCGCGGTTACGTGTTGCGCACGGGACGGCGAAAAGAATGAAAACGGTACTGAAAATCTTCGGTGGCCTGTTCGTCGTTGCTCTCATCGCCGTGGTCGCGGCCGTGTACTTCTTCGGCCCCTCCTATGGCGGGGCGCTGCTGGGCAAGCCCTACTTCCTCTTTAACGCCAGCGAGAAGCGCATCAATACCGCGATGGTGGATACCGCAGCGATCTCCGGAATCTATGGCGAGAGCGAAGAATTCCAGCGCGCCCGTGAGGCCTTTAAGGAGGACCCCACGAACCCGGATCTCCTCGATGCCGCCATTGACGCCGCAGGCGGCAAGCACTCCAGCGTCTTTAGCGCCGAAAAAGAAAAGGCCATTGAGCGCACCGAGCCTTCGGTCGATTTCGACGACGGTGTCCTACGCGCCACCGTGCCGTCGATTGGCCGCCATAATGACGGCCAGGCCTACGCGGACACGTTGGCCCAAGGCCTGACTGCCCACCCGGAGGCGTGCGCTGCCGTGGTGGACCTGCGCGGCAACGGCGGCGGTGACATGGGGCCCATGTACGCGGGGCTCAGCCCGCTGCTGCCGGACGGCACCGCGCTCTCCTTCGTTAGCCGCATGGGCACTACCGACGTCACCATCGACGGCAACTCCGTCACCGGTGGCGGCACCCCCACCACCACGTCCGGCGGCAAGCTTGAGGTCCCCGTCGCCGTGCTCACCGACGACGAAACCGCGTCCTCCGGCGAGGCCACCCTCCTGGCCTTCCGCGGCCTGGATAACGTGCGCACCTTCGGCGAGCCGACCGCCGGCTACGCCTCCGCGAACGTGGTTCTGGATTACCCGGACGGCCGCTCGCTCATGCTCACCACGGCCAAGGACAAGGCTCGCACGGGCGAGGAGTTCGCCGAAGATCCCATCGCTCCCGATGCACCCGAATCCGAGCTCGACGGCTGGCTCGCCTCCCACTGTGGCTCCTAGGCACGTTGCGGCTTCCTAGCAGCATCGCTCGCGCTCCCAGCGCCAATAGTGGTGCCATGTCCACGGCGGGGCCACGAAACTGCCCCGCCCTTTTATGACCGCGAGAACCTGCTGGACGGCCACGTCGAGATGGTGTTCAATTGTGGCGGCGGTGAAGTGGAGGGGCCGGTAGCCGCGCTGGATGGCGTCGTTAAGCTTCTGGCGGTCGATCTCGAAACGCTGCCGGTTCTCGCCTTTGTGATAGGCATAGCCGTCCACCTCGATGGCCACCTTGTGTTCCTCTAGGAGCAAGTCCCAGCGGTAGGGGCCAATCCGCACGTTGTTGCGGACTTTGACGTGGGGATCGAGACCCCGGGTGAGGTCGCGCTCCGGCTTGCTATCCGCCCCGACGATGGCCTTTTCCAACACCTCACGCGTGTGCTTGGGCAGGCGGCGAAAGTCCAGCTGTTCCGTCTCGATGCGAGAGCGCCCATGCGGCCCAGCGAAGAAGGCCTCGATGAAGGCCACGGCATCCTCGTGCTCCATCGCCTCAACGAATTGCAGCGGGCTACACACGTTTACCCCATTCATGCTGCCCAGCGCTTTGGGCCGCGCCCGTCGGCTCCGGAAGTACGTGCTCGGTGCCATCGTTCCTGCGCGCAGGAAGTGAAGCGGAAAAGTCAGTTCTTGGCCAAGATACTGCTGGGCGGCGGTGTAGCCATCCAGAGCTGAATCCGGCCAGCGTCGTGAGACGATTTCAGCGAGCTCGCGCGGCGTTGGCACCGCAGATAAATACAGACCGCGACAAATCTTGATTGCCTGGCCATTAGCCGCACGGCGAGTGCCCGCGCGTCCCTCGAAAATTTTCATGTGCCCCCGATGAGTACGTTTCTAGCAAATAAGCCCCCAGAAACCGCTGTTTTCGGCCCCCTATTTGATCGAATCGTACGTCACGAATGCGGAGTTGTCGCGGTGACAAAGAAAAAGGACGTTTCGATCAACTAAGGCCTCTCAAACCCTCGGATTTTGGGTCTTATTTGATCGAAACGTCCCTAGAAACGCGAATTACTTGAAGCGAGCCTTAGCCTCTTCGAGGATCTTCTCTGCCTCAGCCTTGTCGCCCCAGCCGGAGCCGGTAACTTCCTTGTTCGGCTCCAGGTCCTTGTAGTGGACGAAGAAGTGCTCGATCTCATCCTTGATGTGCTGCTCCACATCGTTGATGTCCTGGTAGCGCTCCCAGCGCGGGTCATCGATGACGGCGAGCAGCTTGTCGTCGCCGCCGGCCTCGTCGGTCATCTTGAATACGCCGAGGATGCGAGCTTCCACGACAACGCCCGGGAAGACCGGCTCCGGGAGGATGACGAGTGCGTCGAGCGGGTCGCCGTCCTCGCCGAGGGTGTGGTCGATGAAGCCGTAGTCAGCCGGGTAAGCCATCGGGGTGAACAGGTAGCGGTCCAGGTAAACCTTGCCGGACTCGTGGTCCACCTCGTACTTGTTGCGGGAGCCCTTCGGGATCTCGATGGTTACTTCAACGCTCACGGCTGAATCCTCCATAACTAATAGGTTGGCATGTGCTCCGCATAGTCTACCGCGCTAGTCTAAAGGGCGATGAAAGCTAAGCATGTCTGGTGGAGTACTGCGGCCCTCGTCACGGCCGGCGTCGTGGCGGCGACGGCCGCAGTGGGCGTAGAAGTCCAGCGCACCTACGATCAACTGGACCACGGCCAGCCCTATAAGCAGGCAGAACCCGAAACGCTGCTCCAACCCGTCGAGCCTGGTGAGATAGACACCGCCGCGCTTAAAGCGAAGTTGGATGAGCTGGGCAAAGACAAGGCTCTCGCCACTTTCGGCGGTCAGGTCATCGACACCACCACCCACGAGGTGCTGTGGGAGCGCGAACCCGCAAAGCCGCTCACGCCCGCCTCCTCAACCAAGGTCCTCACCCTCGCCGCAGCAACGCTCGCGCTCGATGAAGAAGAACGCCTCACCACGGAAGTGGTCAAAGGCGATAACGATGGCGACGTGGTCATCAAAGCCTCCGGCGATGTGTGGCTGACGGACGAGCGCCTCGATGAGCTCGCGGAGCAGATCAAGAAGCACATGAGTACCGTCAACCGAGTATCCATTGATACCTCCGTCTGGGCCGGCCCCGACCAGGCTCCCGGCTGGGACGATGACAATATCGACGGCGGCTATGTCGCCCCCATCCAGCCGGCCATGCTCTACGGCGGGCGCATCGGGGAGAAGACCGGGGACGTCCCGCGCTCCCATGAGCCGGCACTCGACGTCGCCCGCGCGCTCGCCAACCGCCTGGGTACCGATAAAGCCGACATGGCCCCCGCACCCGACAACGCGGAGGCCATCGCCTCCAGCGAGTCCGAGCCGCTGGCCCTGCGCGCGCAGCAAGCGGCGAAGGACTCCGACAACGTCATGGCAGAGGCCATCGTCCGCGAGCTGGCCATCAGCCAAGATGCGGAGGCAAGTTTTGACGGTGCCGCGCAGGCCACCCTCGACACGCTCAGCGGCGCCGGCATCGACGTCAACGGCGTCACCTTAAAGGACGGTTCCGGTCTCTCCCGCGATAATCGCATCCCGGCAGGCCTCCTCGCGCACATTGCGGACCAAGCCGTGGCCACCGAAGAGCTTCGCCCACTGTTGGGCTACCTCCCCCTCGCCGGCGGCGAAGGAACCCTCTATGAGCGCTATTCCGATTCGCCCGCCCGCGGCTTCGTGCGCGCCAAGACCGGCACACTCACCGGAACCTCCGCGCTGACCGGCACCGCCCAAGGCCAGTCGGGCCGGGTTTATGCCTTCGCCTTCCTGGTCAACGACGGCGAAGTCACCTCCGCTCGCCAGGCCCAAGACGCCCTCGCCGCCGCACTCCATGACTTCTAAGAAACCTTTTTGGCCACGTAAAAGCCCCAACTTCTTGGCCTGCCGGGTGGCCGCCCGCGCCGTGGTGGGGCAGCACCCCCGCGCCATCGCGGTGGGTTTGTCCGGCGGGGCCGACTCGCTCGCTTTGACCGCCGCACTCGTTGCGGAGGGGCACGAGGTCACAGCGCTCTGCGTCGACCATGGCCTACAGGAAGGCTCGGCCGCACAGGCGCGCCGGGCTGCCGACCAGGCTCGTGGATTGGGAGCGGGGGCGGAGGTGTTGCCGGTGGACGTCGCCAAGCAAGGCTCCGTTGAAGCCGAAGCCCGCGCCGCCCGGTACCGTGCCTTCGCGCCCTGGGGCGAGGTGGCGGTGGCTCATACCGCTGATGACCAGGCCGAAACCCTGCTGCTGAGCGCCCTGCGGGGGAAGGTGGCGGGCATGTGCGAGCGTTCCGATGTCGAGGGCGTGCGCGTGCTGCGCCCCTTGCTGAACGTGCGCCGCGCCCAGACCGAGGCCGCCTGCGCGGAGCTAGGGCTGGACGTCTGGCACGATCCCCAGAACCAGGACCCGGCCTTTCGCCGCGTGGCGCTGCGCCGCGAGATCCTCCCGCGCCTGCAGGAGATCCTAGGCGGTGACCCCGTGCCGGCTTTGGCCCAGGCCGCCCATGACGCCGCGCTTGACGACGCCCTTCTCACCACCCACCCCACCCCCGACTGCGCCGAGCTAGCCGCCCTTCCCGAGCCGAAGCGCCGCCGGGCGATTGCCGCGTGGCTGCGCGAGGAAGGGGTAGAGGTTACGCGCGAGGCGGTGCGCGGCATCGATGCCCTGTGTACGCGGTGGCACGGGCAGGGGCCAATCGCCGTCCGTGGTGAAAAGAGAGGTACAAGGTTGGAAGTCGCACGCGTTGGTGGCAAACTGTCACTATTGCCTCGGTCAGCAAAGGAGCGCTCACGTGCACGACAACCATGATTCAGCCGTCCCCGCCAATCCTTATGGAGAGGACATTAGAAACGTACTCGTCGCCGAAGACGATCTTCAGGCGCGCATCCAAGAGATGGCGGACCGCGTTTCCGAGAAATACAGCAACGCCGATGATGACCTCATTCTGGTGTGCGTGCTCAAGGGTGCGGTCTTCTTCTTGACGGACTTTGCCCGCAAGCTCACCATTCCGTCCCAACTGGAGTTCATGGCGGTGTCCTCCTATGGCAACTCGGCCTCCTCCTCGGGCGTGGTGCGTATTTTGAAGGACCTGGACCGCGATATCGAGGGCCGTGATGTGGTCATCGTGGAAGATATCATCGACTCCGGCCTGACCTTGTCCTGGCTCATCCGCAACCTGCAGGGCCGCCAGCCGCGTTCCCTGGAAGTGGTCACGCTGCTGCGCAAGCCTGAGGTGGTCAAGGCGGAGCTGGATCTCTTCGACGTGGGCTTTGATATCCCCAACGAGTTTGTCGTGGGCTATGGTCTGGATTTTGCGGAGCGCTACCGTGACCTGCCCTATGTGGGCACGCTGGAGCCTGCGGTATACAGCAACGACTAGTTTTTCTTGCCCTCTGTTGCATGAGGCCTCGAATTCGCAAGGTAATTAATGAAAAATAAGAACATCATCCGCTATGGCTCGATCGCGGGCCTAGTTCTCATCCTGCTGTACGCTTTCACGTTCTTTAGCAATGATGCCCGCAGCTTCAAGCAGGTGGACACCTCCGTGGCCATGCAGCAGCTGACGGATAAGAACGTCGAGGAAGCGCAGATCGATGACCGCGAGCAGCAGCTGCGCCTCAAGCTCAAGAAGCCGGTGACGGTGGAGGAGCAGGAGGGCGTCGAAGAGGTCATTGCCAAGTACCCGGCCCGCGCCTCCGAGCAGGTCTTTAACGCGGTGAAGGGCTCTGGCGCGGAGAAGTACCAGACCAAGGTGACGCAGGATTCCTTCATCGGTTCCATGATCAGCTTCCTGCTGCCGATGCTGATCCTCTTCGCGCTGCTGTTCTGGCTTATGACCCGCATGCAGCAGGGCGCGGGCGGCATGTTCGGCATTGGTGGCTCCAAGGCTAAGGAGCTGACCAAGGACATGCCCACCAACACCTTTGCGGATGTTGCCGGTGCGGATGAAGCGGTGGATGAGCTCCAGGAGATCAAGGACTTCCTGGATGATCCGGAGCGCTATCACGCGCTGGGTGCGAAGATCCCGCGCGGCGTGCTGTTGTACGGCCCTCCCGGCACGGGTAAGACCCTTTTGGCCCGCGCCGTTGCGGGTGAGGCCGGCGTGCCTTTCTATTCCATTTCTGGTTCCGACTTCGTGGAGATGTTCGTCGGCGTCGGTGCTTCCCGCGTGCGCGACCTGTTCAAGCAGGCCAAGCAGAATAGCCCGTGCATCATCTTCGTCGATGAGATTGACGCCGTGGGCCGCCAGCGCGGTTCCGGTACCGGCGGCGGCCACGATGAGCGCGAGCAGACGCTGAACCAGTTGCTCGTGGAGATGGATGGCTTCGGTGACCGTGAGGGCGTCATCCTCATCGCCGCCACCAACCGTCCCGACATCTTGGACCCGGCGCTTCTGCGCCCGGGCCGTTTCGACCGCCAGATCCCGGTGACCAACCCGGACCTGGCCGGCCGCGAGCAGATTCTGCGCGTGCACGCCAAGGACAAGCCGTTGGCCAAGGAAGTGGACGTGGCGCAGCTGGCTAAGCGCACCGCCGGCATGTCCGGCGCGGATCTGGCCAACGTGCTCAACGAGGCTGCCCTGCTCACCGCGCGCATTGGCGGCAACGTCATTACCTACGACGCGCTGGAGGAGGCCACCGACCGCGTCGTCGGCGGCCCGCGCCGCCAGAGCAAGATCATCTCTGAGCACGAGAAGAAGGTCACCGCCTACCACGAGGGCGGACATACCTTGTCGGCGTGGGCGCTCAAGGACATTGAGCGCGTCTACAAGGTGACCATCCTGGCTCGCGGCCGCACCGGCGGCCACGCCATGACCGCGCAGGAAGACGACAAGGGCATGTACACCCGCGACGAGCTTTTCGCTCGCCTCGTCTTCGCCATGGGCGGGCGTGCCGCGGAAGAGCTCGTGTTCGGCGCACCGACCACCGGTGCCTCCTCTGATATCGAGCACGCCACCAAGATCGCGCGTTCGATGCTGACCGAATACGGCTTCAGCCCGGACCTGGGTACCGTCAAGTACGGCCAGGAGCAGGGCGATCCCTTCAGCTACGCCGGCGGCGGTGGAACCATCGACTACTCGGATTCCGTGGCCGCCAAGATCGATGAGCAGATGGCGTACCTCTTGGACCGCGCGCACCAGCAGGCCTATGACATCCTGTCCGAGCACCGCGACTACCTGGATAAGCTCGCCGAGATGCTGCTGGAGAAGGAAACCCTGCGCCGCCCGGACCTCGAGGGCATCTTCGAGGGCATCGAGCCGCGCGAGGCCTTCGACGTCTTCCCGAACGAGGACGCCCGCTTCCCGCGTCAGGCTGGCCGCGAGCCGGTGAAGACCCCGGTGGAGCTGGCCCAGGAGCGTGGTGAGGAACTGCCGAAACGCATGACGCTTCTCGACGCCTCCCGCGCCGCCCGCGAGCGCCGCCAGGCGGAGCTTGAGTGCGCGAAGGAGAACGGCGGCGAAGCCGGTGGCACTGCATCGGCGGCGCCGGTCGAGGAGATCGGCTTCAGCTTTGGCCAGCACGCAGGTGACTATGTGGACCCGGACAAGGGCAACACCTTCTTCGGCGAATCCGAGATCACCGAACCCACTGGCCGCGAGCTGAGCGAGGACGAAGCTGTCAGCGATGCGGCGCAGGAGGAGACCGTGGCCCCAGAGCAGGCAGGGCCCAGTAGCGAGGACACCCAAGAGATTCCGCGTGTGCCGGAGTCCGCTGCACCGCAGCCAGAATCCCAGCCGCAGCCAGAACCTCAGCCGCAGCCGCGCGAACCGGAACGCCGCGGCCGCCACGCCAAGCCGGAGGATCACGCCTGGGGCGCGCCCGGCTGGGGAGACAACGAATACCGCAACAACCCGTACAAGGACGGCGAGACCAATGAGCGATAACATCCCGGCGCAGCGCGAGTTCGATCACCAGCGTGCCGAAGCCGCCGTCCGCGAACTCCTCCTCGCAGTGGGCGAGGACCCCGACCGCGAGGGCCTGCGCGAGACCCCGGCCCGCGTGGCCCGCGCCTACGCGGAGGTCTTTGCAGGCTTGCACCAGGACCCGACCGAGGTCCTCCACAAGACCTTTGCGGAGGAGCACCAGGAGCTCGTCCTCGTGCGCGATATCCCCATCTACTCCACGTGCGAGCACCACCTTGTGCCCTTCTACGGCAAGGCGCACATCGGCTACATCCCGGGCCCTGACGGCCACGTCACCGGCCTGTCTAAGCTGGCCCGCCTGGCGGATATGTACGCCAAGCGCCCGCAGGTCCAGGAACGCCTCACTAGCCAGATCGCCAACGCCCTCGTGGACGTCCTCCACGCGCAGTCCGTCATCGTGGTCATCGAGTGCGAGCACCTGTGCATGGCCATGCGCGGCATCCGCAAGCCGGGGGCTACCACGACGACCTCCGCGGTCCGCGGCGGTTTCAAGAAGAATGCGGCCTCCCGTGCGGAGGTCATGAGCCTCATTAGGAGCTAGTTTCCATGGCAGTCAGCAACCTCACCGTCCCCGGCCGCACGCTGGTCATGGGCATCGTCAACGTCACGGAAGATTCCTTCTCTGACGGCGGACGCTGGATTAATGTCGACGACGCCATCGCGCACGCCCGGCACTTGGTGGCCTCCGGCGCGGACATGATCGATGTGGGCGGCGAGTCCACCCGCCCGGGTGCGGTGCGTGTCGCGGCCGAAGAGGAAGAGCGCCGCGTCGTGCCCGTCATCAAGGCGCTGCACGAGGAGGGGATTAAGACCTCCGTGGACACGATGCGGGCCTCGGTTGCTCAAGCCGCCGCCGAAGCCGGTGTCGACATGATCAATGACGTCTCCGGCGGTGCGGCCGACCCGGAGATGTACCGCACTATGGCGGCTACCGGCCTGCCGGTGTGCCTCATGCACTGGCGCACCGTCCAATTCGGCAGCGCGGCCGGAGTGGCCGACCACGGCGGGGATGTCGTGCGCGATGTCCACGAGTCCCTGGCGAAGCTCGCCGATAACGCCCTGCAAGCCGGTGTTAGCCACGACAATATCGTCGTGGATCCGGGCCTGGGCTTTGCCAAGTCCCCGCAGGATAACTGGGCTTTGCTCAAGGCGCTGCCGGAGTTCCTGCAGGGCGAGTTCCCGCTATTGGTGGGCGCTTCCCGCAAGCGCTTCCTCGCCGCCATTCGGGAGGACCGCGGTGCCGAGTCCAGCCCACTGCTCGCGGATCCGGCCACCGTGGCTGTGACCGCCATCTCCGCACAGATGGGAGCGTGGGGCGTGCGCGTGCACGAGGTCGATGTCTCCCGCGATGCCGTGGACGTGGCCGCCGCCTGGAATGCGGGCACTGCTTACACCGGCGGCGAGCATGCCTCCGGCAGCTACGCCAACGGCGCCGATGGAGGCACTGTGGTCTCGACTTCGCTGGGGAGGGCATAAGCCCATGGCAGATCGCATCGAGCTCACCGGTCTGGAATGCTTTGGCTACCACGGCGTCTTCGAGGAAGAGAAGAAAACCGGCCAGCCCTTCATCGTGGACGTCACATGTTGGTTGGACACCGCGGGCATTGAGGATGACCTGTCCCGTACGGTGAATTACGCCGAGCTTGCCGACGTCGCCGCAGACATCGTCGAAGGCCCCTCCCGCGATCTCATCGAAACGGTGGCCGCTGAAGTCGCCGAGACCGCGATGCAGCGCTTCGATATCCTCCACGCCATCGAGGTGACGATCCACAAGCCGAAGGCACCCATCCCGCGCACCTTTGCCGACGTCGCCGTCGTAGCGCGCCGCTCCCGGAAGCGGATGGCAGGCTAATGCGCGCTGTCTTGTCCATCGGCTCCAACATGGAGGACCGCCGCGCACTCCTGCAGACCGTTTTCGATGAATTCGGCGCCGAGACCGTTGCGGCCTCTCCGGTCTATGCCACCCCGCCGTGGGGCGTGACCGACCAAGATGAATTCCTCAACGCGGTGCTCATCGTGGACGTGGACTGCACGCCGCTGGAACTTCTTCGCCGTGGCCAGAAGCTGGAAGAAGCAGCTGAGCGCGTACGCGTGCGGCACTGGGGTCCGCGCACCTTGGACGTGGACATCGTGCAGATAGACGGCGTTACCTCCGATGATCCTGAGCTCACCCTCCCGCACCCCTATGCGCACGAGCGCGCTTTCGTGCTCGTGCCGTGGTTGGCTGCGGATGAGCACGCGGAGCTCAACGGCACCCCGGTGCGCAAGCTCATCGCGGGCCTCGATGAGGACGAGGTCGCAGCGGTGAAGGAAGTGGGGTAGGCGATGAAGAGGACGTCGATCAGCGCGCTCCTCGGCGTGGCCCTCTTCGTGGCCGCAGCGGCCGCCATCCTCACCACCCGCTTTTATGGCTCAATGCTGGCCATTCCGGCAACGGTGTCGATTTCCCTGTGGGCCATGGCGCTGGTCTGCGTGCTGTTGACCCTTAAGGTGCGCGGCGCCAAGGACGATGAGCATGGCATCGGCTTGGATAACTCGCAGCTGAATCCCATGACCATCGCGCAATTCCTGCTCGTCGGTAAAGCCTCCGCGTGGACTGGCGCCATTGTGGGCGGGGCCTATGCGGGAATGGCGGTTTATGTCGTGCCGCGCGCCGGCGAGCTCGTTGCTGCGGCCGGTGACCTGGCCGGGGTGGTGACCTCGGCACTGGGTGGTGCCGCGATGTGCGTTGCCGGAGTAGTGTTGGAGCGACACTGCGAGGTGCCACCTCCATCTGATGGTGCACAAGCGGTAAGTTAGTGGGCATGACGAGTCCGAACCACGCCCCTGAGCCCCAGCACGAGTCGGCCCCGGATGATCGCTCGACGACCCAGTTTTCTGTACAGCCGGACTCACAGCCGCCAACGTCGGTGGAGTCTTCCCAGTCCGGTTCGAAGACGGACGCCGGTTCCATCGGGCTCATCGTCTTGGTCATTCTCGCGGTCATTGCCAGCCTGGTCATGTTGATTTCGGGCTCGGCGAACGCGCTGAAGATCGCCTTGCTCGCTTCCCTGTGGGCCGCGGTTCTGGGCTTCTTCCTGGTGGTGCGCTACCGCCGTCAGGCACATGAGGCCAACGAGCTTCTGGCGGTGGAGCGCGCCCATGCTGCTTCCTCACTGACCGCCTCCGGATCTTCCACAGCAGACAATAGCGAGGTTCTGGCGGAGATCCGTTCTGAACTAGAAGCCATCCGCGCCCAGATCGAGGAGATCTCGGGGCGCGAGTGGGTCTACGAACCTGCCGCCCTGTACGCGGAGGCCCGCCGTATCCAGGAGCTGGAGCGCAAGGCCGGTGGCGCGAGCGTGGATGAGCGCGGCGATGCCACCAACGTGAATTTCACTCAGAAGTCCGGTGGCGCGCCGTCTGCCGACGCCGTGGCAGGCCGCCTCGGCTCGCAGCCGACCCACCCGGTGAGCAACCCGCTGGACAACCTGTTGGCGGATAATGCCCGTGCCAACGCCCAGCAGCCGGCGGCGAAGCCAGCTCAGCAACCCACGCAGAAGCCAGCCGAGCGGCCCGCCGCGAAACCCGCCGGGAAATCCGCAGAACAGCAGGGCGCCCGCCCAGCCCCATCGCCCTTCAGCGCGCCGCAGCCTTCTCAGAACCGTCCCTCGGCGTTTCGCCCAGTGACCGAAACACAGCCTCAGCCGCAGGCGGCACAGCAGAAGCCACAGCCGAAGCCTCAACCCCAGCCGAAGACTGAGAAGCCACAGCCCCAGCCAAAGGCGCCGGAGTTCAAGACCGATAGCTTCCAGGCCGTGCAGTGGAACCAGGGTGCCGCGGGCGGGCAGCACATCAAGGAGAACTCTGCCCCGGCCCAGCCGCACCACCGCCACCGCAAGCCGGAGGCAGACACCGCACAGACCAGCACCCGTGGCCGCCGCCGCAGCGATGAGCACCGCGAGGGCGCGGTCTCCGTGGCGGAGCTCATGGCACGCCGCAAGCGTCAGCAGGTACAGCAGAACAAGGGCGACAAGAAGTAGATGAAGGCACCACGCATGCGGGTGGCGGTCTGGGGTAACTCCCGGGCCGGCCTTAACTTCGCACGGCGCCTCGAGTGGGCGGGCCATACCATCGAGAGCCTTGAGGACCCCGCGCAGTTGGACCGCTTCGATGCACTGATTATCGCTGCAACGGCGAGAGAGCTGGAGGCAGCTGTGGGAGACGTCGCCAAGCACGTGCGCCCGAGACAGATCGTCATCCATACCTCGTTGCTGGCCGGTGTGGAAGCACTCGATGACCTGGAAACGCGCGGGTGTGTGACGATTGCCGCAGCACCATTGGCTGACTCTTATGCGGTGAGCGCGCCCGATGAGGTAGCGGAAACCGTCATTGGTCTGCTGCTATCGGAGATTTCCCAGTCCGCAGAAACGGTGCCGGAGGAGCAGCGCGCCGAACGTGCCGCACGGTTGTACTACGCGGAGATGCTCGGTGCACTCAGCGTGTGGGCGGCGATAAAGGCGGGGATTATCGAAAACTTTATGGGCGGCGCCTTCGACCTCGACGCCGGGGACATCATCGATGCTTATTCTGCCGCCGTGGAGCTGGGCATGGCGCGCAACTACCGCGACGTCGCCCGCATGGTGGGCGGGCAGGAGAAGATTGAAGAACTGGAACTGTGGGCAGTAAGAAAGGAAGCGCCGTGGCAGAACAACTCCTAGTGGAGGACATTGAGCGCATCCGCATGGTTGGTAGCGCCTACCGCAAGACGGGCAAGCGTGTGGTGCTCGTGCCGCTGGGCCGCGATATCCATGCGGGGCACTTGGCCTTGGTGCAGGCGGCGCAGCGCGTGCGCGGCGGCATCGTCGTCGTGGCTGTGGACCCAGAGACGGACATCTCTGCCCTCGACGGTGTTGATGTGGTGTGGCGCTATAGCGAGCAGAGCCAGCGCACGCGGGTCCTCGCACCCGATCACGGCATGGAGGACGTGAGCGCGGAGCTGACCCGCATTGTGGCGCTGACCTGTGCGCTGGGGCCCAGCGATGTGCTCATGGGGGAGAAGGACTACGAGCTGCTCGTGGCCACCCAGCAGGCCTTTACGGACCTCCACATCACAGCGCGCGTGCAGGGCGTGCCCTCGGTGCGCATGCCGGACGGAGTGGTGATGAGCCTGCGCAACGCTGACGTCGCACCGGAGGCCCGCGAGCAAGCCAGCGCGCTGTCGGCGGCACTCACCGCCGGTGCGTACGCGGCGGAGTCCGGAGCCGAAGAGGTTGTGCGCGTGGCACGTGAAGTGTTGGCCGCAGCAAACGTGGAGTCGGAGTACGTCGAGCTGCGCGGACGCGACCTGGGTGAGGCCCCCGCAGAGGGCGATGCCCGCCTCTTTATCGCCGCTACCGTGGGTGGGGTGCGGCTCATCGATAACGCGGGCGTGCCGTTGGGCATTGGCTTCCGTAACTTAGAACAGCGCGGATAAAAGTCTGTGGCGCAGGTCTCCACCAGTTAGGTTGGAGGCATGAAGATTGGAATTCTGGGAGCCGGCGCCATCGGCGGATACTTTGGCGGAAAACTGAAAGCAGCGGGCCACGACGTCGCCTTCGTCGCTCGCGGTGAGACCTTGCGGGTGTTGGGGGAGACGGGCGTGACGCTGATCGACGCCCACGCGGAACCCACCACCACCGAGGTCATTAAGGTCCCGGCTGCCCAAACTTTTGCTGAGGTCAAAGAACTCTTGGGTGGGCTGGACGTGGCGGTTATTGCGTCGAAGGCGCTGCCGGGCAACGAGACCTTTGGCAGCGCGGAGGACCGAGAGGCCCTACAGGGGATCCCGGTGGTGACCACGCACAACTCGGTTGAGATTCCCTACCTGGCGGCCGAGGAATTCGGGGAGGAAAACATCCTTGCCGGTGTCGCCCGCGTTTACGCCACCCGCCTGGGACCGGCTCAGATCAAGCGCAACCCAGGGCCCTTGGCTTTGGCTTTTGGTCCGCTGAGTGCTGAGGCGCCGGAGTCGCTGCGCCGTACGGGCGAGGAGCTGGCGGCCGCGTTGAAAAAGTCTGGGGCCTCCAGCAAGTTCCACGACGCCGCGTTTGTCGACGTCTGGTCGAAAGCCATGTTCGTCACCCCGACAGGCACTCTAGGCACCTTGGTGGACAAACCGATTGGGTACCTCTGCCAGGAAATCCCCGGCCAGCTCGAGGCCTTCATGCGGGAAGTTGAGGCCGTCGGGCGCGCACTCGGCGTGGAGCTACCAGAGAACGTGGTGGAACAGACCATGGAGTTTGCCCGCCAGCAGCACCCGGACAGCACGTCCTCAATGCAGCGCGATATCAAGGAAGGATTGCCCAACGAATTAGACGCCCAGGTCGGAGCGATCCGACGCATGGGCGTCAAAGCTGGGGTTGCAACCCCGTTGTGGGACTTCGCACAGGAGGTGCTGGAGGCGCAGCTGCGCACCGCCTAAGAGTGCGCACTACGCAGCGTCGGTGCCTTATTCGGTACCGATCTTGCCGCCCTTCTTCCACACCACAACCACGGCCGGGCGCGGGGTGGACTTACCGCCATCAGGCCAGTGGGAGGTGGCCTTGTCGAAGGTGGCGTCATCAGACTCGCCCGGGTGCTGAACGTTGACCATGACGCGGTCATCGTCGACGATCGGGCCACAGGTCTCCGCGCCCGCCGGGACGGTGAGGAAGCACTTGAGCTCGCCGCGGGTCTCGCCCTCGGTGGTCACGGCGTAGAGGCCGTCGTTAGAGTCCAGCGCGTTGCCGTCAGTGGAGATCCACAGGTTGCCGTGGTTGTCGAAGGCCAGGTTATCCGGGCAGGAAATCGGGGAGACCTTCTCCTTGTCGAAGCCACCGAAGTAGGTGCTGGCCTCACGCGGGTCACCGCAGACTAGGAAGAGGTTCCAGGTGAACTTCTCACCGGCGTGGTCATCCTCGAGCTCCATGACGAGGCCGTTCTTGTTCTCCTTGACCGGAGCCCATTCCTTGGCGTCTTCCTTGTTCTTCTTAGCGTTCTCGCCGGTGGCGCCGCGGTACTTATTGTTGGTCAGCGCGATGTAGACCTTCTCGGTCTCCGGGTGAACCTGGACGTCTTCCGGGCGGTCCATCTTGGTGGCGCCCACCTTGTCGGCGGCCTCACGGGTAAAGACGGCGACCTCTTCGGCGGACATGCCGTCCACGTGGGACTCGAACTTGTTGTTCTCAGTATCGGAGGTCAGCAGCTTGACCCACTCGCCGCTGCCATCGAAAGCGCCGTCCTCCGGCAGGACACCAGAGCCGTCGATTTCCTTCTCCGGGGAGTTGCCCTCCATCTTGGCCACGTACAAGGTGCCGTGGTCCAGGATGGTCATGTTGTGCTCGAGATCGCCTTCCTTGTACTTCTTGGTGGAGACGAACTTGTAGACGTACTCGAAGCGGGAGTCATCGCCGGAGTAGCACACCACGGTGCCATCCTTGGTGATGTGGATGTTGCCGGCCTCGTGTTTGAAGCGGCCCACTGCGGTGTGCTTAATCGGGGTGGACTTCGGGTCCAGCGGGTTGATCTCCACGAGCCAGCCAAAGCGGTTCGGCTCGTTCGGCTCCTTGGTCACATCAAAGCGGGCATCGTACTTTTCCCACTTGCGGTCGGACGGGCCTTCCTCGATGCCGAAGCGCTTGAGGGATTCAGCAGCCTTCTTATCCTTGATGTCGCCGCCGGCGAAGTATTGGTCGAAGTTCTCTTCGCCGGAGAGCATGGTGTTCCACGGGGTCACGCCGCCGGAGCAGTTGTTGAGGGTACCCAGGACCTTCTCACCCTTCGGGTCGGCGGAGGTCTTCACCAGGTCAGTGCCCTTAGCTGGGCCCACCAGGGTGAACGGGGTGGTGGCGGTGATGCGGCGGTTGAGCGGGCCGAACTCACGCTTGAGCTCGCCGGAGCCCTTGACCTTGGACACCTCGAGGATAGTGTGGCCGTGACCGGCCCAGCCGATCTTCACCTGTTCCTCGGTGGGGTTCTCCGGATCGTAGTCCGGGAACATCATCGGCTCGGTGGTGTACTCGTGCGAGCACATGTAGATCATGCGGTTCTTGTCATCCGGGTGCTCGATGAGGCCGGCGAAGTCATTGTTGAAGCCGAACTGCTTCTCCGCCGCTTCGGCGGTCTGGTTGTTGACGTCGAATTCCGGAGCGCCCTCGATGACTGGGTCACCCCAGGCAATCAGAACGGACTGCTCATAGCCCTTCGGGATGACGACCTCATCCTTGGTATTGGCCTCAACGGCTTCAAAGTGCATGCCTTCGGCGGAGGTGAGCTCGATGTCGGAGCCCTTAACTTCGCTGGTCTTGTTGGAGGAGCCGCCCGCCGCAGACCCGTTGTCATCCGGAGCAGCGCATGCAGCCAGCGCAGAGGAACCACCAACGGCGACGACAGCCAAGCCACCGGCGCGCAGGGCGGTACGGCGGGAGAACTGGTCGCCGAAGTAAGGGTTGTCGGAGGTGTTCTCGCATTCGCCGAAACAGGCATTACCGCACTTGTAGGTGCAGGTAAGAGAAGAACGAGACGAGGTGAACATGTTAGCCAAGAGATTACGGCCGTTGAGTGCCATGAAAGTTATGCTCCAAAAATCGAAAATCGTTGGTTGCGCAAGGGGATGTCGCAACGAAGTGTCGCAACGGACGTCATGAGTTAATACGGTTGAGATGACCGCGCGGTTGATCCTGTCTAACCGCTAGATGAACACTCTGTGAACCGGGATCGCGCCAGCGTATAGGGATCGACTACCCTAGACAACCGTGAGCGAGAAGAAGAATACTGAAGTTACTGACGTCCCCGAGCAGCTGCGCATTCGCCGCGAGAAGCGTGCCCGACTGTTGGAGTCCGGCACCGAGCCCTATCCGGTGACCGTAGACCGCACGATCTCCCTGCGGGATCTTCGCCAGCAGTTCCAGGTGGTGGCCGAAGGTGAGGAGCCAGCCGCGGAAGAGGGCGTCACCTACCTCAGCGCTGGTGAGGAGACTGACGTTGAGGTGGCCATCGCCGGCCGCCTCATCTTCATGCGCAATACCGGCAAGCTGTGCTTCGCCACCCTGCAGGATGGCGACGGAACCCAGGTGCAGGCCATGCTGTCCCTTGCAGAGGTAGGGGAGGAGCGCCTCGCCGCGTGGAAGTCCGACGTTGACTTGGGTGATTTCATCTCCGTGCGCGGCCGAGTTATTGCCTCGCGCCGCGGCGAGCTCTCCGTCATGGCTAGCGAATGGACCATGGCGGCGAAGTCCTTGCGCCCGCTTCCGGTGTCCTTCGCTGACATGAATGAGGAAACCCGCGTGCGCCAGCGCTACAACGACCTCATCGTGCGCGAGGAAGCCCGCAAGAATGCCATGACCCGCGTCAAGGTCATGCGTGCACTGCGCAACTACCTGGAGGATGAGGGCTTCGTAGAGATCGAAACCCCGATGCTGCAGACCCTCCACGGCGGTGCAGCAGCCCGCCCGTTCGTAACGCACTCCAATGCTTTGGACATTGACCTGTACCTGCGCATCGCGCCGGAGCTCTTCCTTAAGCGCGCCGTCGTCGGCGGCATCGATCGCGTCTTTGAGATTAACCGCAACTTCCGCAACGAGGGCGTCGACCGCTCCCACTCCCCGGAATTCGCCATGCTGGAGACCTACGCCGCGTGGGGCGACTACAACGATTGCGCCCGTACTACCCGCGAGTCCATCCAGTCGGTGGCACGTGCGGTCTTCGGTTCCACCACCGTTACTTTGGCGGATGGCACTGAGTATGACTTCGGTGGTGAAGAGTGGCCGGAGATTGAAATGTACCCCTCACTCAACGAGGCTCTGCAACGCAAGTTCCCGGGCCAGCCGGAGGTCACCATTGACTCCACCGTCGAGGAGCTCAAGGCGCTTGCCGACGTCATCGGGCTCGACGTCCCGAAGGGCGGCGGCTGGGGCCACGGCAAACTGGTGGAAGAGATCTGGGAGGTGCTCTGCGAGGACCAGCTTGAGGGCCCGATCTTTGTGAAGAACTTCCCGGTCGAGACCTCTCCGCTGACCCGCCAGCACCGCTCCCTGCCGGGTGTGACCGAGAAGTGGGATCTCTACGTGCGCGGCTTCGAGCTGGCTACCGGATACTCGGAGCTGGTGGATCCCGTTATCCAGCGCGAGCGCTTTGAGGATCAGGCGCGCTTGGCCGCCGGCGGTGATGAGGAAGCCATGGTCTTGGACGAGGACTTCCTCGCCGCCATGGAGCAGGGAATGCCTCCGACAGCCGGCACGGGCATGGGCATCGACCGCCTGCTCATGGCCCTGACTGGCCTGGGTATCCGTGAGACCGTGCTCTTCCCGATTGTGAAGCCGGAGAAGTAGGCCCGAGGCCAGCTCGCACAGAGCTCACCCCGCGGCACATTCCGCGCGCAACGCACAAGCCACCAGCCCCACAGCTGAAGGCTTGTGCGTTGTTGTTTTGCAGCCTCCAGTTTGTCGCCGCAGCGCACATCACTCAGCGAGAAGCCTGCCTGCGTGGAAAAATACAAAATATGAAAAAGCTACTCTCTCTTCTCACGCTGCCGCTTGTAACGGCTGGCTTGGTTGCGTGTTCTTCTGATGAAGGAACCGAGGAAACCCATCGATTCGAAGTTGTGGAGTCCTCCGGTTCTCAAAGCAGTGCGCAAAGCTCTGAAAGCGCCGAAGAAAGCGATTCCACAGATCGCGAGCCGGAGTTTGGCTCTCAATCTTCCGGGCTTAAAGAACGCGATGCCGAGGACTTCCGCGCCACTGGGTTCAGGTATGAGACCACGGTTGCCTGGGGAGTAAGGAGCCCAGACGGCAGGGTGTCGTGTTCTCTGCATGAAGGTTCTAAAGGGCCGACGTGCTTAGTTGGTTTTGACAATCCTCCCATTGTGCCCGACCCCGAAAACCCGCAGTGGGAGGCGAACATAGTGATCTTCAAAGATGGCGCAGGCTTCTTCCCCAACGGCGTGGTGGATGCCGGCGACCAGGTTCCATCGCAGCAGCTGGGGGAAGGCGAGAAGGTCGAAATAGACGGTGTGGTTTTTGAAGCCCCCAGCGCAGATGAATTCACCGTTCAGGCCCAAGGGCACCAGTTCACCGTGAAAGACGGCGGCCAGTTTTCGGCGGATACCTATCCTTTTAAACCGGACTCCAATGGCTATGCGCCCGTGGGTACCGTCTGCGGCGAGGCTGACACCAATTTTGGCCGTCAGAAAGTCTTTGTGCAGACAGACGGGACGAATTGCACGACTGCAATGGACATCGTGGACAAGTACTTCAACTACGAGTGGGACATCAAAGAAATGAACTCTCGCGGAATTTTGGAGCTTGACGGCTGGAAGTGTTCCTACCGAGAACCGGAGTACATTGACATGCCGGATCCGGATGCACGCCGTCTGCACTGCGGTGATTTGTCCGGTAATGGTCGGGTCATTCTTCTCGACGCTGTACACCCAGATGTTCCGAAATACACATATAACTACTAGCGCAGCACTAATTCGTGGGACGATGATTGTTATGAAGAAGCTTCTCTCTATCCTTTCTGCCTCCCTCATGGCCTGCGCCGTGGCTTCGTGTTCTTCCACGAGCGAACCGGCGGGCGATGAGCCACAGTTTCAACAGAACTCAGCCAGCTCCACTAGCTCTGAGTCTGCCTCCAGTAGCTCTACTGAGGCCGCGGCGTCGAGCAGCGCCAAGCCCGATAAAGACAAACCCGGCGGATTGAAGGAACGCGATCCGAAGGACTTTATGGCCGGCGGTGATCGGGCGAGTATTCCGAACCCCATCCCGGCCGTCAAGAGCCCTGATGGGCGCGTCCTCTGCCTCATTCACGAAGAGACTGACGGCCCAAACTGCAAGGTGGAGTTTGCTGATCCGCCAATCTATCCGGGGCCAGTCATGCAAAGCTGGAGGTCAAACGCGGTGAGCTACCGCAGTGACCGTGGCTTCTTCCCTGTGTGGGCCATCGAGTTCTATAGGCCCACCGAGGTTGAAACGCTCAACGAGGGCGAGACCGTGAGCTTTGACGGTGGAACCTTTGAGGCGCACAGCGGCAATGAGTTCGTGGTCAAGTCGAACGGGCACCACTTCACCGTCAAGGATGATGGACAGTACTACTCCGATACCTTCCCGGCGAAACCGGACGCGGATGGCATTGCCAACACCGGTGCGGTGTGTGGTGAGAGCGGCACGCGTGGTGAAGACACCGGTTTGGTCTACGTGCAAGAGGACGGCACGAATTGCAATGACGCCATGGAATTGTTGGATGAATACGCCAACCATGATTGGCAGGCTGGCGAGGGCGGAAGCCGTGGCCACCTCGAGACTGACCTAGGACACTGTGCATACGGTGCGCCGAAACTGTGGGAGGATACCCCAGAAAACCGGCTGCTGGGCTGCAGCCTGGATAGCGGTGGCAGCGTCGTGGTCATCACGTCCCGCAACATGGAAACGATTCCTTAAAACCCCACCACCTGCCGGGGAGCGAGGAAACCTCGCTGCCCTGGCTCATGTGGCATCCCCGGCTAGCTTGCGAGTACTCTAAACTCCTTGCGCGCTGACATCGGAAGCGTTGGCGCGAGTATCCCCAGAGCAGAGAAAAGAAAGGTGTGGCTGGCCGCATGTCCGCTGAGATTCCCTCCAAGGTAGTCATCAACCTCAGCATCCTGGTGCTGGGAGCGATGGTCATGATTCTCAACGAGACCTCGCTGTCCGTCGCACTACCAGCCATCATGGCGGACTATGGCATCCCCGCCACGAGCGCACAGTGGTTGTTGACGGGATTCATGCTCACCATGGCCGTCGTCATTCCGACCACCGGTTACCTGCTGGAGAGGCTCACCACGCGCCAGATTTTCTTCGCCTCTGCCGGGTTCTTCCTGGCAGGCACCGTGGTGGCGGCCCTTGCGCCGAGCTTCGTCGCTCTGCTCCTCGGGCGCGTCCTGCAAGCAGGCGGGACTGCGTTGATGATCCCCACTCTCATGACCGTGGCCATGACTCTGGTCCCACCGCAGCGCCGCGGCACGGTGATGGGCATTATTTCTGTGGTTATTTCCGTCGCCCCGGCGCTGGGCCCCACGGTCGGCGGGGCAATCCTCAACCGCTTCACCTGGCACGTCATTTTTTGGGCCATGGTGCCGCTCATCGCTCTCATCCTGGTGGCTGGTCTCTGGCGCCTGAGTGATGTGGGTGAGAACCGCGATACCCCACTCGACGGTCCCTCCGTACTTCTTTCTGCTTGTGCATTTGGCGGTCTGATCTATGGTTTGTCTTCGATTGAAAAGATGCTGCAGGGTGGCGCCTGGGTAGACATCGCCGTCACCGTGGTGGGCGTCATCGCGCTCATCGTCTTCATCCGCCGGCAGCGGCGTCTGGCGCTCGAGGATCGTGCACTAATGGATATGCGCCCCTTCCGCGTTCGCAACTTCACGCTCGCGGTGCTCATCCTGGTATTGTCCTTCGGCCTGATGCTGGGAATGGTTACGGTCTTGCCCATCTACCTGCAGACCACCCTGGGCGTCACCGCCTTTGCCACGGGTTTGGCGGTGATGCCGGGTGGAATTCTCCAAGCATTTCTTTCCCCGATTGTGGGCCGACTCTTCGATTCCTATGGCCCGCGCCCGCTCATGATTCCGGGCTCGCTGTTTATGGTGGCCAGCCTGTGGCTCTTGGCCACCTTGGGCGAGAACTCAGCCGTGTGGATGGTTGTGGGCATGCACGTTCTCTTCTCCTTCGGCATGTGCCTGATGATGACGCCGTTGATGACAACAGCGCTGTCCTCGCTTCCGGAGAAGCTGTATTCGCACGGGTCGGCCATCATGAACACCTTCCAGCAACTGGCGGGTGCGATGGGAACGGCCTTCCTCGTTGTCTTCCTCACGCGCGGCACCCAGGCCGGTGTCGCGGCGGGGATGGGACCAGCCGCAGCGACGGCACAGGGAACGCACTGGGCTTTCCTCTTCGCTGGCGTGGCCGGCACCGCCATTGCGGTGATTGCGCCGCTGCTCAAGCGCGTGAATTAGCACAGCGGCATGTTCAGGCGAAGCTCCTCTGCATCCTCGCCCCACACGAGAACGGCGTCGGTCGAGTCCTCGGCGCCCATGTAGAACACCGGCTCGGTGTCGGAAACGTCGTAGCTGCGCACGGTGCACTGTCCGTTGGACAGTTCCTGTGCATCCTGCGTCGGGGCGGCTGCATCGCGCTTGGCGACGTCCCCGTACCGCGCCACGGAGTAGCCCACACCGTCACCAACGCAGGTGATTTTCGCGTCCTGACCATCTTCCGGTTCGCGGGCATCGCAGGTGGCACCGCTGAAGCCTTCCCCGCCGGGACGGGAGCTGATGAGTCCCGGGTGGTCGTCGACAAGCGCCTGCTCCGCCTCGGACCACGCCGGCCGCCCCAAGAAGAACCACAGTAGGCCGCCGATCAGAGCTAAGAGGAGAAGCCCCACGCCGAGCCCGGCGAAGACTTTCTTCTTCGAGGTCGACTTGCGCTTGGTGGAGCCTTTCGCGGGAGCGGGAGCTGCGACCTGCGGTTGGGGCTGCGTTCCCCACCCCTCCTGCGGGGCGGGGGAGTAAGGCTGTTCTGGCTGCCACTGCGGTGTGCCCGTTGCGGCGGTGTTCGTGCCACTGGTATTCGCACCAGCCGTGTTCGTGCTGGTCGTGCCCGCGCTACGCAGCGAATCAACGACGGCAGCAGCCGAGGGGTAGGCGGCAGCTGCGCGGAAGGAAGGGCAGGCGGCGGCGACGATGCGCGCGAGGCGGTCGATTGCTTCTTTCGCTGTTGCGTTGGGAGCTTCGTTAGTTGAGGCTGGTCCGACCGCAGCGAAGAAGGCATTCGAGCGGTTATCGGTCAGGATGATGCGACGCGGATTGAGCGCGCGGATGGCGTAGTTGGCGCGGCCCTTGTTGAGCAGAAAATCGGTGGCGTCTGCCAATGGAGCAAAGACGGCGAGGGCTTCCTCCCGGGACAGGTGGTGCGCGCCAACGCCGGAGGAGGTGAAGTTAGAAAGCTGCTCGCCCGGCAGACTGCGGCGCACAAAGAATTCCTGACCGCTGTTCATCGTGCCTGTGCCCACGATGGGTGCGATGGCGCTGTGCTGTAGCTGCCCCATAATGCCGGACTGGCGGAGTACGCCGCGGTGCTCCGGGGCGTAGATTTCCACGAGCATCTCATCGTGTGAGGGATCTTCTACGAGGAAGAGCGTGGAGTCGGCTCCTTGGTCCAAGACTGCCTTTTGGCGCAGCTGGTGCTGGGTGGTGAAAAATTCTGGGAGCATAGACACGGTGAGGGGAAATCCTTCGCGGAGAGTCGACGATGAGATTTATAGAATCCTCTTCATTCTAAGGGGATGAAGCCTCCATGGCAGGCTGGTGCGTGATGCGGGCTTTCTACTGCCTGTTCGCTACCGGCGTACAGTGCCGTTGCCTGCGGAAACGGGGATTTAGGGGAAGTGGGGAGAAAAATCGTGAATGGAGTGTCCGCCCCGCGCGTTAGAGTGGATGACACATTTAAAGCGAAAGGTAAGAGGTAATGTTCGAGAGGTTTACTGACCGTGCTCGCCGCGTCATCGTTTTGGCGCAGGAGGAAGCACGCATGCTCAACCACAATTACATCGGCACCGAGCACATCCTCCTGGGGCTTATCCATGAAGGTGAAGGTGTAGCAGCCAAGGCCTTGGAGTCCATGGGCATCTCGCTGGAGGATGTCCGCCGTGAGGTGGAAGAGATCATTGGTCAAGGTTCTCAGCCGCACACAGGCCACATCCCATTTACCCCGCGCGCCAAGAAGGTCCTCGAGCTCTCGCTGCGTGAGGGCCTCCAGATGGGGCACAAATACATTGGCACCGAGTTCCTGCTCCTCGGCCTCATCCGTGAGGGTGATGGTGTGGCTGCGCAGGTGCTGACCAAGTTGGGTGCTGACTTGCCGCGCGTTCGCCAGCAGGTTATCCAGCTGCTCTCCGGATATGAGGGCAACGAGGGCGAAGGCAACCAGTCCCAGGGCGGTGCCGGCCCGGTTGGCGCTGGTGCTGGCGCTGGCCAGGGCGGCCGTGGCGGCTCGGGCGGCTCCGGTGAGCGTTCCAACTCTCTGGTGCTGGACCAGTTCGGCCGCAACCTCACCCAGGCTGCGCGCGATGGCAAGCTGGACCCAGTGGTGGGCCGCGATTCCGAGATCGAGCGCATTATGCAGGTGCTGTCCCGCCGCACGAAGAATAACCCGGTGCTCATCGGTGAGCCCGGCGTGGGTAAAACCGCCGTGGTCGAAGGCTTGGCTCTCGATATCGTCAACGGCAAGGTCCCGGAGACCCTCAAGGATAAGCAGCTCTACTCGCTGGACCTGGGCTCCCTGGTGGCCGGTTCGCGCTACCGCGGTGACTTTGAGGAACGCCTGAAGAAGGTGCTCAAGGAGATTAACCAGCGCGGTGACATCATCCTCTTCATCGATGAGATCCACACCTTGGTCGGCGCCGGTGCCGCCGAGGGCGCTATCGACGCCGCGTCGCTGCTGAAGCCGAAGCTGGCCCGTGGCGAGCTGCAGACCATCGGTGCCACCACGCTGGATGAGTACCGCAAGCACATTGAGAAAGACGCCGCTCTCGAGCGCCGCTTCCAGCCGGTCAAGGTGGAAGAGCCTTCTCTCGATGACACCATCCTCATCCTCAAAGGCCTGCGCGATAAGTACGAGGCACACCACCGTGTCTCCTATACCGACGAGGCACTGAAGGCGGCGGCCTCCCTGTCTGACCGCTACATCAACGACCGCTTCCTGCCGGATAAGGCCGTGGACCTCCTCGATGAGGCCGGTGCCCGCATGCGTATCAAGCGCATGACCGCTCCGGAGGGCCTGCGCGAGGTCGATGACCGCATCGCTGAGGTCCGCAAGGAGAAGGAAGCTGCGATCGACGCCCAGGACTTTGAGAAGGCCGCTGGCTTGCGCGATAAGGAGCGCAAGCTGGGTGAAGAGCGCGCGGAGAAGGAAAAGCAGTGGCGTTCCGGTGACCTAGAGGAGATCGCTGAGGTCGGTGAGGAACAGATCGCAGAGGTCCTGGCTCACTGGACTGGCATTCCGGTTCTCAAGCTCACGGAGAAGGAATCCAACCGCCTCCTCAACATGGAGGAGGAGCTGCACAAGCGCATCATTGGCCAGGACGAAGCCGTCAAGGCTGTGTCCCGCGCCATTCGCCGCACCCGTGCTGGTCTGAAGGATCCGCGCCGTCCTTCCGGTTCCTTCATCTTCGCCGGCCCGTCCGGTGTGGGTAAGACGGAGTTGTCGAAGTCCTTGGCTAACTTCCTCTTCGGTTCGGATGATGACCTTATCCAGATCGATATGGGTGAGTTCCACGACCGCTTCACCGCCTCCCGTCTCTTCGGTGCTCCTCCGGGATACGTCGGCTACGAGGAAGGCGGCCAGCTGACGGAGAAGGTCCGCCGTAAGCCGTTCTCCGTGGTCCTCTTCGACGAGATCGAGAAGGCCCACAAGGAGATCTACAACACCTTGCTGCAGGTGCTGGAGGACGGCCGCCTGACCGATGGCCAGGGCCGCATCGTGGACTTCAAGAATACGGTGCTCATCTTCACCTCCAACCTGGGCACCCAGGACATCTCGAAGGCCGTGGGCTTGGGCTTCACCGGCTCCTCGGAGAATGATTCGGATGCGCAGTATGAGCGCATGAAGAACAAGGTCAACGACGAGCTGAAGAAGCACTTCCGCCCTGAGTTCCTCAACCGTATCGATGAGATTGTGGTCTTCCACCAGCTCACCCAGGAGCAGATCGTCGAGATGGTGGAGCTGCTCATCGGACGCGTCGAGAAGCAGCTTTCCGAGCGTGACATGGGCATCGAGCTCACCCAGAAGGCCAAGGATCTTCTTGCCAAGCGTGGCTTCGATCCGGTCTTGGGCGCTCGCCCGTTGCGCCGCACCATCCAGCGCGAGATTGAGGACCAGCTCTCCGAGAAGATCCTCTTCGGTGAAATTGGCGCCGGTGAGATCATCACCGTGGATGTTGAAGGCTGGGATGGTGAGTCCAAGGACAACTCTTCCGCAACCTTTACCTTCACCCCGCGTCCGCGCCCGCTGCCGGAGGACACCTTCGACAAGGAGCTCGAGGAAACCGCCGTGCGCGAGGCCGATGAGGAACTAGCCACCGAGATCGATGAGGGATCCCACGGTCCGAATTCCGATGGTCCTGACACCGTCACCCCGGATGTCCTCGATGAGTCTGGTAGCGACTCCGCCGAGGAATCCCACAACAACGATGGTGATGACGGCAATCCGCCGCCGGCTGGTGCCGGTGCTGGCCAGCCGCTCTAAGCGCTGACTTGGGCCCCGCGCTGGGCCTATAAGGATTAGCCCCGAACCGCATGCGAGTGACACTCCGTGCGGTTCGGGGCTTTCTTTGCGTGACCGGTGGGCGGGACGGCCCGGTGGGCGGCGTGCCCACAACTAGAACAGAATCAGCACACTGTCTCGTGGGATTCGTGTTCTGGGGGCTCGATTTGGATGGTGGAGTGCTCGATGCCATGTTCGCGCAGAACGTGCTGGGCGGCATCTAACAGCGGACCGGTGTCGACGGTGCCGTCGCGCACGATGTGCACGGTCGTGAGAACGTTGACTCCGTCCAGGCTCCACAGGTGCAGGTCATGGATGTCGGCAACGCCTTCGACCCGACGCAGCACGGGTTCGATCACGCTGGCGTCGAAGCCCGCCGGAACCTGCTCGAGCAGAACGCTTGCCGACAACCGCATGAGCTGCCACGCGCGTGGGAGCACCATCGCCGCGATGACTAAAGAGGCGATCACGTCCGCCGCCACAAATCCCGTGGTCAGCACCACGATGCCCGCTACGATCACCGCGACCGAGCCGAGCAAGTCCACCAGTACGTGTAAGAACGCGCCTTCCACGTTGATCGAGGACTCGCGGTGCCGGTGCAGCACCCACGCCGAGAGCGCATTGGCTACCAGGCCGATCACCGCGATGATCAGCATCGCCTTGCCCTGTACCTCGGCCGGGCTCTGCAGGCGGCGCACCGCCTCGACGACAATCCACACTGAGATTGCCAGCACCATTACTGCGTTGGCTAGCGCCGCAAGTACCTCTACTCGCCGGTAGCCGTAGGTGGCCTGGGCTGATGCTTGGCGCCGCCCAACCAACACTGCGATCACCGCAATGATGAGTCCCGCGGCGTCGGAAAGCATGTGCATCGCATCCGCCATCAGTGCCATCGAGCCCGCCAACCATCCGCCGATTAGCTCCGCGAAGAAGACAATGCCGGTAATACTGAGCGCAATCAGGAGCGCGCGCAGCGGCGTGCTGGAGTGATCATGGTCGTGGTGCTCGTGTGCCATGCACTCAGCCTATCACCACCAACGCTTATTGACAATAAAATGAAAACGTATGGCGGCGGGCAAAAGTGTGCGTTCTAGCTCTACTTGGCCACGCCGAGGTCTACCAGAGCTTTCTTTGCTACTTCAGGGTCATCACTCTTGATCATGTACTCAACGATTCCCTTATCATCCGCGAGGATCTCCTGAACAGTGAAGATGGCCTCCAATCGCTGTGCCTTGAATGTGGAACCGCGCGTTGATTCTGCCGGAATCTCAGCGGCGTCCAAGACGGGCTTGCCGTCACGAACGGCGGCGGTGGCAGCAGGATCATCGGTGAAGACTACATAACCAACCTCAGGCGCCTTCGGTAGTATCCACGGAACAGTTGGTGCCCTTCGCTTCTGGGGCAGGGGAGTTATCCGCGCCGTAGTAGCTGAACATCACTTCATAATCTGTGCACACTTCCACGAAGTCAGCAATCGGCTCGGGCGCATGGTCGGTAGGAGTGAGGCCGCTTTGAGCGTCGCCAGCAGTATCGCCACCGGTCTCGCCGGCGGTGTCACCGTTGGAAGCCCCGGAATCGGCAGGTGCTTCAGCGGCGGGCTGCGCAGGCGCGGCGGAATCCTCAGACTTGTCACCAAAGAGGGCATCTTTAGCTGCGACGTAACCAATCGCTACCACCACGATGACCGCGATTACTATCGGAAGGAGCAACAGCTGCTTCTTTACACTGAGGCCTTGCTTCGGGGCATCGGTATGGGAACCTGTCGTGCCCGCGGTGGGGTTTGACGTGGAGGCGGTGCCTGATGCATTCTTCGAAGCTGCGCCTGGGTCTAGTAGTGAGCCATGCTTGATGAAATGGCGGTAGCCATTATCCGCAACTGTCTGGCCTTCTTTGATGTGTGATGTGTCTTCCGCCCCGTTAAGGTGATCGGGCGAACCCGGGTATGCAAGTCGGCTCATTATTCAGTCCACCACCGTGAATCAATATCGGAATACAGGGAGCGCATCGACTCAACGCGCGCTTCCACGCTGTCGCGATTGAGACGGTGCTTGTTTTCTTTCCACCGCTTAAAAAGCTCCTCCGAAGACACCGCGCGCGAGGCCTCCGTTCGTGCCTCCCGGCCTGCGGTCAGGGCCCACTGGGCGGCAAACTGCACGCGACGCGCGGCCTTTTCCGTGAACCCGCTCCACACTTTGTACGTGTTGTAAAGCTGAGCCACGACGGCCCAGCCATCCTGGTAGGGCAGAACTGTGACGTTGCCCAGGTTGTCAAGTTCAAGGAACTCAAAATGAGATGGATCCTTCTTATCGGCGGTCACGAGGATCCTGCGGTTGGTGACAAACGCGGCACCATCCACCCCGCTTGCTTTCGTGGCGGCGGCTTCTAGCACAATCTCGTCGACACCAAGGCCTTCTACAACGGCTGCGGCGGCAGCGTGCACAATCTCGGAATCACCAGCACGTTTAAGCGCAGCACCGAGATCTGGCCGGTCTGTCATTGCAATTTGGGGTCCTGTCATGCACACGAGACTAACAACACATCAAAAACTGTGACTGGGTGCGCTGAATTATGGCGTAGATCACCCCCAGCATAGGGGTGATGGATGGGGCACCACGGAACCGCGCCAGAAACCTCGGTACGTTGTGTGGGTATGAGCTCAACGTTCACGCCAGCAAAGTTTGATGACACTTGGATCTACCGCCTTACAAAGTTCCCATGGCCGGAACCGGCGCCGAGCAACGATGAGGTGCGCCGACACTCTTGGGGAATGACGTACAAGAGCAATAAGGCGTTTGCGACCCCGCTAGGGGTTGAGGCCATCAACGCAAGGGCGGCCAAATACTACAAAACATCTCTCGAGCAAAACTGGGGGGTCACTGGTGCACAGGAAGCGTATCAGGTTATTGATGCTCTGCTCGAAGGTGGCCAGCACGTGGAAAATGACCTGGTTTTACCCCTCGCATACGCCGTGAAGAACGTCCCCGAGCGCGAGCTAGACGCGGAAGTGGAGGAAAAGGTCGAGTTCCTCAAAGACTTCTTTATTGCCCAAGGCGCGGATCCGCGCCTTGGAGAACATAAGTTCCGCTACCTCGTGAGGATGTTGCGCTCGGAGGGCTTTGCCAAAGCAGCGGCCCCGGCACTGCCCACCACTACGCGCGCATGGGACATAATCCGTGTTCACGCCGTTGGTGGCCCGGCAACGGAGCTGGGGTGGATCTCTCCAGAAGAGTTCCTTCAGATTTCAGACAAGGCCGTGGCGGCGCTGCAGCGCTACTTCGTGTCGTGGGCTGACGTAGCCGCAAGTTTCTGGTGGGGCCGAATGATCTGGGCGAGTGATGGTGAGCCCGACGTCACCGCTGCGATGAAGGATCAATCGCAACGGCTCACCGAGCTGCTCGCACACAGTGATTCGCCTTGGGTGCGTGTGCCCTTGCACGACATCCAGGCCGGGGAGCCATTCTCATCCTTGGGTGGTTTGCACTAAGTCTTAGGAAGCCTGGCAGTTGGTGGGCGCCGGCACATCCCGGAAACGGTCAATCAGATAGTCCACGCCGCGTGGAACCGAGCTGATGATGCCAACGGCGTGGTTGGCCCCGGAGTGGGGAAGAACGTCGACGGGGTCGGCGGCGTCAAACCGGACGGTGCCGCCGAGTGAGCAGTAGCTACCGGCCATCGCGCGAGCTTGCTCGTAGGGGATGAGGTCATCGGTGGGGGAGTTCATGACCAGCATCGGGGCGTTGAGGGCACGCTGGCCCAGTCGTTGCTCCGCAAGCATCTGGGCGGCAGCCGGTTTGCGGCGCACAAGTTCGCCGAAGGACTCGCCCGTCTTGGTCAGCTGGCTGGTGCGGGTAAAGCCCCACGTCGCAATCGAATCACCAATGCAGGCGTGGGCGGCGCTGGCAAGGAAGTGCATGCCGCGCGGGTTCATCTCGGTGACGATCTCGTTATAAAAATCAGGGCTGCGCTCCGCATAGCCGTTGATGGCATAGCCCAACACGTGAACGATGGAGGAGCCATCGACCGCGTTCATAACCTCGAAAAGATCGGCCGGTGGGGCACCGGCGTACGTGCCCTTGACGTTGAGCTCGGGCGCATAGGTAGCCGCGTACTCGGCTGCGGCCGCGGCAGCACCGCCTCCTTGGGAATAGCCGGCAAAACCCACGGGGGCATCTATCGGCGCGTTCGCGTGGCGGAGGGTGGCGCGGGCGGCGTCGAGAACCGCGTGTGCTTCCTCGATGTGGTTGACATAGGTGTGGTGACCTGGTGTGCCGAGTCCAACCAGGTCGGTCGTGACCACGCGCACGCCCTGCTGCGCGGCGTATTGGTACAGCGCGTACTCGTAGTTCATATTGAGCGTGACCTGATTGGCCGGTCCCAGCGCGACGTTGCCCACCGACTGCGTGGCATTGGACGGAGCGCACTGGTCGCCCGCGCCGCGGGTGCCGGGTGCGAAGATGATGGTGGGGCGCTCACCCGGGCCGCTCCAGGCAGCGGAAGGCTCGTAGATGACGCCGGTGACGGTGGCGGGGGAGCCGTCCATGAGCGTGGACTCATAGGAGATCTTCTCCGCAGTGACGCCGGAGACGCCTGCGAGGTGGTCAATCGGATGGGCAGAGGTCGGCGTGCCGGGTGTAGCCGATGCTGTGACGGGCAACAGCGCAGAAGCCGCCAGCGTAAGGGCCGCCGCGAGCGCGCGAGGAGAGATTAGATTCATGCCGTAAGGGTAATCGTTCTGTCGCCGGTACGCAGCGACTTCGCTGCGCTGAGACGTCGCTGCGCTAAGCTAGCGCGCATGGGCATTTATTTTCGCAAGCGCAAGAAGACCGGAAAAAACAGCTGGATCAATCTCTCCGGCTCCGGTGCCTCGATGTCGACAAAGGTCGGTCCCGTGACCTTTAACTCCCGCGGCGGCATGTGGGTCAATCTTCCCGGTGGACTGAACTTCCGGGGGCGCTGGCGCTAATGACTTCTCACCCCAGCAGCGACTATGTCCGTATGGGGTACGAGGCCGACGTCGTCCTGCGCCTAGGCATGATGCTCATGGGTGCGGGAACGTCCGGCTACCGCGTGCTGCGCGGCATGAAACGTGCCGCCCGCGCGCTCGGCTTTGATCGGCTCGACGCCAACGTTGGCGTCACACAGATCACCTGTACGTTCCACCGTGGCCGCGACTTCCGCACGGTGGTGGCGCAGCAGCATTCGCCGGCTGTCGACGCTTCCCGGATCGAAGCCCTAGAGGACCTGACCCACCACCGGCTGTACGCGGGCATTACGGCGGAAGAACTCACAAAGATGCTCGACGTCATCGAGGCCAACGTGGTCAAGCGGTGGAACCGCTGGCTCCTAGCTGCGGCGGCGTCCATTGCGTGCGCCTCTTTCGCGGTCCTGAACTTCTTTACGCCGCTGGCGATTCTGCTGGTAGCCCTCGCCGCCTTTTGTGGCCAGCTCACCCGCGCGGTTCTGCACGGCAAACACGTCCACCAGCTGGGCTGCATCGTGGCAGCCGGAACGGTGGCCAGCCTCGTGTACTTCTTCACCACCGAGGCCGTGGCCGCCGCCGGGGTGGCGGACCCGTCAGAGTTTTCCTCGGGCTACGTGGCCGCGGTGCTCTTCCTCATTCCCGGCTTCCCGCTGTTCTCCGCGCTCATTGACCTCGCGCGCTTCGACTTCGAGGCCGGGCTATCCCGCCTGACCTATGCGCTGACGGTGATCACCGCCGCCACCTTTACCGTGGCCCTAGTCAGCTGGACCACGGAGCTCACTCCGGAACCGGGCATCCCCGACTATGCGCCGGTGTGGTACCTCGCCGCCGCGGCGGCCAGCTTCTTGGGCATTTCCGGATTCGCGTTCCTCTTTAATTCCTCGCGCCGCATGGTGCTCGTGGCGGCCGCGGTGGGCACGGTGGCCAACCTCGTTCGCCTTATCCTTATCGGGGTCGGGGCCACAAGCTACGTCGGCGCGTTCGCCGGCGGTCTCATCGTGGGGCTTTTGGGCGCGGTGGCCTCCAAGCGCGCGCATCTACCGCGCATCACCACGACGGTGCCGGCGTCCGTCATCATGATCCCGGGAACCTCCATGTTCCGCACGGTTTATCACCTTAATGTTGGCAACATGGACCAGGCGTTGAACAACTTCGCCACTGCCTCGATGGCCGTGGCGGCCATTGGTTGCGGGCTCATCCTCGCCCGCCTGCTGACTGACCGCGATTGGACCTTCGGTCACCTCATCGATTTCTCGCACGTGCCTAGTGCGGCAGGTGAAACAGGCCCTGCTCGTTGATGTCCATTAGGCCATCCTCGATAAGCGAGGCCTGCGCCCGCGAGCGCTGCGCCGCGTCCGGCCACACCGCATCCAGGTCGGCCTGGGAAACTGGGTGGGGTGAGCCGCGGAGGACGTCGAGAAGCAGCCCGCGCACCTGCCGGTCCGTGCCGGTGAACTTCTGCACGCGCTTCTTTGCCCGCGCTGCCTCCTCTTCGCTGGGTTCCGGACAGCCCGCGAGCTGCCACGCGCACGAGGCCTTGATGGGGCAGGCGGCGCAGTCGGGGTTCTTGGCTGTGCACACCAGTGCACCGAGCTCCATGAGCGCGGCGGAAAAACGTGGCCCATTCTCCTCCGGAAGCAGTGCTTCCACCTGTGCCAGCTCGCGTTTTGTGGGAGGCGGCGCGAGGAAGCGGCCCTCCTCGGCACGGGCATAGACGCGGCGCACGTTGGTATCCACCACCGGGACGTTGTAGCCAAAATGGAAGCACGCTACGGCGCGCGCGGTGTACTCACCGATCCCGGGCAACGCCAAGAGCTTGTCGACGTCCCCCGGAACCGCCCCCTCACCAATCTCCTTCGCGCACTCCCACAAGCGCAGCGCGCGGCGCGGGTAGCCCAGCTTTCCCCAAGCGCGCAGTACGTCCGCTTTGGACGCCGCCGCGAGGTCGTGTGGGGTGGGCCAGCGGCGCATCCACTCCTCCCACTGTGGGGCCACGCGTGCGACGGGGGTCTGTTGGCTCATGACCTCGCTTAAGAGCACACCCCACGCTGAGGTACCCGGTCGGCGCCACGGCAGGGGGCGCTCATGGGCATCGAACCATTCCACGACAGCTTGGGTATCCATAGGCACCTCAGTGTAGGGCGCTGAGGTCTAAGCTAAGAAACATGCCTTTAGCAAAAGTTCCTCAAAATCCACAGAAAGTGTGGGAAGCCCTCCAGCAAGGTAATCAACGCCTCGTTACGGGCAACCTCATCGCCGTTAACCAGGACGCGAAGCTGCGCGCTGGCCTGACCCAGGGCCAGGATCCGCGCGTCATCGTATTGGCCTGCTCGGACTCCCGCGCGCCGATCGAGCACGTGTTCAACATTGGTTTCGGCGATGCCTTCGTCATCCGTACCGCGGGCCACATTTTGGACAGCGCGGTGATGGCCTCGCTGGATTATGCCTTAGAAAACCTCCACGCCAACCTGCTCGTTGTCATGGGACATCAGTCCTGCGGCGCAGTGGGCGCGGCCAAGGACTTCCTGGATGGTGGCGAATTGCCCACGGGCCTGCAGCGCCCGATCATCGAGCAAGTTGCCGCGGCCTCGATGGTGGCCAAGCGTGATGGCCGCGAAGAGCGCGCTGACTTCGAGCGCGAAAACACCGCGCAGGTGGTTTCCCAGATCATCTCCGATATTCCGGCTGCACGCCGGCTTCTCGACGCCGGAACGCTCGGCATCGTCGGCCTGCGCTACCTCCTTGAGGATTCCAGCGTGGAAACCGTCGTCCTGCACGGAGTTCATTAGCCCTGGGCGCTGGGCGGGCCCCAAGCGCGTAGAAGCCGCTGCTCAAGACACGCGGCTTGGGGCTGGCCCGGGTTGGGCTCGAGTCCCCTTAAACTAAGACCTGTGACTGAGCCATCCCGTACCCCGAAGCAGCTGCCGCGAGAGATCTACGTGCGTCGTCGCGTCGCCGCACTCGTGGCGATCTTGGTACTCGTGGTTGTTCTTATCTTCGCTGCTACCGCGCTCTTTGGCGGTTCGAAGGAGGACTCGGCGGCCGAGTCGCAGCAGGCAGCGGTTTCGGATACCTTGGCACCTTCGGAAAAAACAACCTCCGCAGCGGAAACGACGGAGCCCACCTCAGCCAAGGAATCCGCCGAAGCGACGGGTTCGACGGAACCGGCGAAATCCGAGGCGGGCGAGTCCGGCAAGGAAGAACCAACCTCAGAGGCGAAGCCGGATGAGCTGACCGTGGACCCGTCCAAGACGACGTGCTCCCTCCAGGACCTCAAGGTGCTGGCCAAGACCAATGAGGACAGCGTGCCGGCCGGCAAGATGCCGACCTTCTACCTGGAGGTTTTTAACCCGACGACAAAGGATTGCTCCATCGACCTCGATGAAGAGCAGCTGCGCTTTGAGGTTTACAAGATGGGCTCTAACGAGCGCGTGTGGGCCGATACTGACTGCTATGCCTCTGTAGAAACCGGCAAGCAGACCTTCAAGTCCGGTGAGACCCGCTACTTCCAAGCGGATTGGTCCCGCAAGCGCTCCGAACCGGGCAAGTGCACCGAGCGTGAGGAAGCCGAGCCGGGTGCTTACTTCCTGCATACCGTCATCGGGGAAAACTACTCCCCAGCGCTCCCGTTCAACCTGCTTTAACGGCGGCGATAGCCTCGCTCAGCGTTGCCGCTTGGCGCACCTGCATACCGCCGCCGCTTTCTATCTCCCCGGGCGGCACGATGGCGTGGCGGTAGCCCAAGCGGGCCGCTTCCGACAATCGGCGGTCTAGGTTGGGCACGCGGCGCACCTCGCCGGCGAGGCCGACTTCCCCGATAACCACGGTCTTCGGGGGTAGCGGCTGCTCGTGCAAGGAGGACCACGTGGCGAGTGCTACGGCAAGATCCGTGGCCGGTTCCTGAATCTTCATCCCTCCCACCGTGGCCACGTAAGCGTCCTTATCGTTGGTGCGCTCGCCCGCGCGGGCCTGCAGCACCGCGAGCACCATGGGGACGCGGTTGGCGTCGAGCCCCGTCACCACGCGCCGCGGGTTCTTGGCCACGGGATCGACGGTCAGCGCTTGTACCTCGGCCAAGATGGGGCGCACACCATCCATGGCGACGGTCACCGCGGAGCCATCCGGGGTGCTGCCGCGGTGGGAGAGAAAGAGGCCGGAAGGATCCGCGACCTCCCTGATTCCGGCCGCTGTCTGCTCGAAGCAGCCCATCTCATCGGTAGCGCCAAAGCGGTTCTTCAGGCCGCGAAGCAGCCGCAGTGAGGATTGGCGGTCACCTTCAAAGTTCAAGACAACGTCCACGAGGTGCTCGAGCACGCGTGGTCCGGCGACGTTGCCGTCCTTGGTCACGTGCCCGACGAGGAGGATAGGGATGCCGGTGGTTTTAGCTAGCGTGGTCAGCGCTGCGGTCACAGCCCGTGACTGCGCTACGCCGCCAGCGACGCCTTCGACCCCGGCGGCGTGCATGGTTTGGACGGAGTCCACGATAAGCAGGCTGGGCTTAAGCTGCTCTACATGGCCAAAGACGACGTCCAGGTTTGACTCGGCCGCAAGGTAGAGCGTCTCGTGCAAAGCCCCGGTGCGCTCCGCGCGGGCGCGAACCTGCCCGGCGGATTCCTCCGCGGTGGCGTACAGGGCGGTGCGGCCCAACTGTGCCCAGCGGGAGGCTACCTCCAGCAGCAGAGTGGATTTGCCGACTCCCGGCTCTCCCGCCATGAGCACGACCGAACCAGGGACGATGCCGCGGCCGAGAACGCGGTCAAGCTCCCCGATGCCGGTATTGATGGCCTTCGTCGCTGACGCGCCGACCGTCGTTATCGGCACCGCCGGGCTCGTCGGCGTCAAGCCTGTGGGGCGCCGCCCAGACACGGCGGCTTGGGCGGCGGTACTGCTTTGAGTCGCCGCGGTTTCCTGCAGCGTCCCCCACGAGCCGCACTCAGGGCAGCGGCCAAGCCACTTGGGGGAGACGAAGCCACACTCAGAACACGTGTGGACGGGACGAACCTTTTTTGCCATGTCTCACACTCTAGTAAGCCGCGTGGACATCCAGTGTGCTCGTGAAATGAAGTAGGTCTTTCTTTCACTTACCGCGCGCGCTACTCATGAAGGCGTTACAGTGTTAAGCAGGTTACTCCAATGTGTGTGCCTGTCCCTCTTCATATCTGTCCGATTCTCTAGTAAGAAGGTAATTCTCATGAAGATTCGTCGCACTCTCGTTGCCGCTGGCGCTGCTGTTGCCATCGCTTTTGCTGGTACCCCGGCTGCTTCCGCAGCGCAGGCGCCGGAGCCGCTGGCTTCCGTTCTGACCCAGATTGCTAACACCGCTGGCTACGAGGCTCAGAACATCATCCTCGTCCCGGCTGCCCTGTCCTCCTTGGGCTTCCTGTCGAACCTGCTGTCCTAGTCCAGACCTCTCACACACAAACCTCACTATTCAAGGAGACAAAATGAAGATTCGTCGCACCCTCGTTGCCCTGGCCGCTGCTACCTCTCTGGCCGTTGCAGGCACCCCGGCCGCTTCTGCTGCTACCTACCCAGAGCCGCTGAACCAGGTTATGGATCAGATGGTTAAGGTCGGTGGCCCGCAGGCGCCGAACCTTCTTCTGGTTCCGGCTGCTCTGTCCTCCCTGGGCATCGTGAACTCCATCGTTGTGCTGGCTATGACCTCTTCTCAGGCCTAAGCACCTCACTGGCGCTGTAGAAAAGGCCACCGCGTGTATCTCATGCGGTGGCCTTTGTGCATCTACGGAAGCACTAATACGAAACGCAACCGCCCCAACTGACGGAGTTGAATCCCCTGATTCGAAGATCCGGGAAAACTTTGGCAGCTGGGGCGGTTGTGCTTTGAGGAGAAGGCCTACTTGTTCTCGGCGTAGCCTTCGGTGGACTGCGGGTCGCGGTCGAAGTCACCGGACTGCAGCGGGGAGGCGGACACGGTGGCATCAACCTCAATGGTGCCGGTGTTGAAGGTGAAGGTCACCGGGCGGGAGCCGCCGAAGGCGTAGTCCTCGTTCTCCAGGGAGGTGGTCACGTAAGTGATGTTCTTATCCTTGCCGTCCTTGGGGAGGCGGTCCAGGTTCGTCTGGGAATCAGCAAAGAGGGAATGATCGCGGGGGAGCGGCTCGACGCCCTCCAGAGGAACATCCTGGCCGTCGACGCTGACAGACTCGAGGACGACGTCGTTGACCTTGTAGCCCTGGTTGACGGCGACGAACTTGAGGGAGGTCTCACCGGTGTCCGGCTCAACCTGAATGGTGACGTCACGCACGGCCACCTTTCCATCTTCGGAGCTTGCGGATGCGCCGTCGACAGCAATCACCTTTTCCGCGGTCTGAGCAACATGACCGGCCGAGCAGGACGCCAAGGCCAGCGCGGAGAGGGCGGTAACTGACATGATGGCACCGCAGCGAGCGGCGGACTTCAGGGACTGCACTGTGAGTGTCCTCCATTGAATTGCGATCACAAAGCTTATCAACGCTTTAGCCTAGTACCTCTGGGGAGAAAGCACACAGTTTCCAGCAAACCCCTTGGGTAGACCGGGGGTAGCCGAGCTTTCTATGGGGCGTCACCGTGGTGTAAAGCGGCGGGCAGGCGGTACCCGGGCGGGGGAGCGGGGCACGATGGCTGCGTGCTAGAATAGATTCCCTGTATATGCGGCCCACCGAGAGTACGCCGAGAGCACACGATGGGCACCGTCTCAAAGGCTTCACAAGGAGTGGCAATGGAATTTAAGGTCGGAGAGGTCGTCGTCTACCCCCACCACGGCGCCGCCAAGATTACGGCGATTGAAACCCGGGAGATGGGCGGCGAGGAGCTCGAATACCTCGTTCTCCAAATCAACCAGTCCGACCTCGTGGTCCGCGTGCCTTCCAAGAACGTTGAGATGGTCGGCGTGCGCGATGTTGTGGGCAAGGAAGGCCTCGAGAAGGTCTTTTCCGTTCTGCGCGAAGTAGACGTTGAGGAAGCCGGAAATTGGTCCCGCCGCTACAAGGCCAACCAGGAGCGCCTCGCCTCCGGTGACATCAACAAGGTGGCCGAGGTCGTACGCGACCTGTGGCGCCGCGACCAGGACCGCGGCCTGTCCGCTGGTGAGAAGCGCATGCTGGCCAAGGCCCGCCAGATTCTGGTCGGTGAGCTCTCCCTGGCCAAGCCGGTTGATGAGAAGAAGGCTGACACCATGATGGAGGAAATCAACGCCACCATCGAGCGTCACCGCGCCGCTGGCCTGGTGGATGACAAGTCCATTACCACCGACATTGACAATGACGTCGATCTCGATGACCTCTCCTTCGACGACGAAGACTAAGGACCAGCCCACCCCCCGCGTCATTGCTCTCGTCGCGGCCGCCGGGCAGGGCACACGCCTCGGCGCAGACGTTCCCAAGGCCTACGTGGAGCTACGCGGGCGCACCCTCTTGGAGCGCTCCGTTCGGGCGATGATCACCTCCGAATTCGTTGATGAGATCATCGTGCTGGTCAGTCCGGCCATGGAAGACTATGCCTCCAGCATCCTCGGCCGCATCGATTCTGACGTACCCATTCGCATCGTCCACGGCGGGGGTGAGCGCGCCGATTCCGTCTGGGCGGGTCTGCAGGCCATCCCGGAGGAGGACGCCGTGGTGCTCATCCACGACGCCGCCCGTGCATTGACGCCGCCGGGGATGATCGCGCGCGTCGCCAAGCGCGTGCTTGACGGTGCCACCGCAGTCATCCCGGTCCTTCCCGTGGCGGACACCATCAAAGAGGTGGAGGGGACTGTGGTGCTGTCCACCCCGGACCGTTCCCGCCTGCGCGCTGTGCAAACGCCGCAGGGCTTTAACCTGGCCGCGCTGCGCCGCGCCAACCTAGACTATTGGGCGCAGGACCCTGACTTCGTCGCCACGGATGACGCCAGCCTCATGGAATGGCACGGCGAGCGCGTGGAGACCGTGCAGGGAGATACCTTCGCGTTCAAGATCACCACCCCCATCGACCTCGTCCTGGCCAAGGCCGTGACGGATGAGGCCGAACCGACCATCTTCGAGGTGCCTAGTGACTAACCCGATTATCCCGCGCGTGGGAATCGCCACCGACGCCCACCAGATTGAGCCCGGAAAGCCCTGCTGGATCGCAGGCCTCCTCTTCGAGGACGTGGATGGCTGCGAGGGCCATTCCGATGGTGATGTGGTGAGCCACGCGCTTGTCGACGCCTTGCTCTCCGCCTCCAACCTCGGCGACCTCGGCTCCTTCGTCGGCGTGGGCCGGCCAGAGTACAACGGAGTCTCCGGTGCCCAGCTGCTGCGCGAGTGCCGCGAGCTGCTGGAGAAGGAAGGCTTCATTATCGGCAACGCCGCCGCACAGTTGGTTGGACAGAGCCCCAAGATGGGCCCGCGGCGGAAGGAAGCCGAGTCCGTGCTGAGCGAAATCCTCGGCGCCCCAGTGTCCGTCTCTGCGACGACGACGGATCACCTTGGCTTCACCGGACGCAAGGAGGGCCGCGCAGCCGTGGCCACCGCCGTGGTCTGGCGCGCTCCCAATTCCTAACGTAAAGTCATCAGAAAAGGAGGACGCTGTGGCTTTGACAATGCGAATTACCAATACCGAGGCACTTCGTGCTCGGCACGACGAACTCCTGTACGCCTTGGAAGCTGCGGTTGGTGAAAACCTTAGCTCTGAAGATTTGCGGATTCTTGCAGAGTCCGGTCGCTTTTCGAAAGCGGAGCGCGCTTTATATGACGAGCTCAGGCGCGTCGAGCTTATGCTTTACCGTTAGCTCCGTGAACAGTTGCGTGCCTCCGTCGACGTGCTGGAGGCATCTGGCAAAGGGCGTCTGACAAAAGGCATCAATCAAATGGCGTTTTCACGGCTGAAAACGCCATTTATTCGTTACAGATGGCGTTTGGACCCAAAGATGCCTTGTGACAGATGCCTTTTACGGGACGCCTTCCTGTCTTAGGTCAATTGAGTGCGGAACAATCCCATCACGCTGCTGTAAGCCGCCAGGTATCAGTGTTAAAAGTGACGTTGCTCATCCATCCGCGACCTAAATCGGGTTGAATGGACAGGCACTGCGCCCAGTCCTGCTCCGTGTGACTATCGGCCGTGGTGAAATCCTATCAAGGGGTCAATTAGACTGGGCCGGGTGAGTACTTTGCGCATTTTTGATACCGCCACCCGCAGCCAACGTGAGTTCGAGCCGGTTCGTCCCGGCCATGCGTCGATCTACCTGTGTGGTGCCACCCCGCAGTCCCAGCCGCACATTGGGCACCTGCGCTCCGGCGTTGCCTTTGACATCCTGCGTCGCTGGCTGCTTGCGCAGGGCTATGACGTGGCCTTGGTGCGCAACGTCACCGATATCGATGACAAGATCCTGACCAAGGCAGCCGAGAATAAGCGCCCTTGGTGGGAGTGGGTATCCACCTATGAGCGCGAGTTCACCAAGGCTTATAACACCCTGGGCGTTTTGCAGCCCTCCGTGGAGCCGCGCGCGACGGGCTTTGTGACGCAGATGGTGGAGTACATGCAACGGCTTATCGACGCCGGCTTCGCATATGCCGTGCCTGGCGAGGACGGTGCTGGTTCCGTCTACTTTGATGTCGCCGCGTGGAATGCCACGGAAGGCTCGGACTATGGCGCGTTGTCTGGCAACCGCGTCGAGGATATGGAGCAGGGTGAGTCCGATGCCGTGGGCAAGCGCAGCCCGCAGGACTTCGCGCTGTGGAAGGCGGTTAAGCCGGGCGAACCGTCCTGGCCCACACCGTGGGGCAAGGGCCGCCCGGGCTGGCACCTTGAGTGCTCGGCCATGTCGACTTACTACCTAGGCGGCGAGTTCGATATCCACTGCGGTGGCTTGGACCTGCAGTTCCCGCACCACGAAAATGAGATCGCACAGTCCCATGCGGCGGGGGATAAGTTCGCCAACTACTGGATGCACAACCACTGGGTCACCATGGCCGGTGAGAAGATGTCGAAGTCCTTGGGCAACGTACTCTCCATTGCCAACATGCTGGAGATCGTCCGCCCGGTGGAGCTGCGCTACTACCTGGGTTCCGCGCACTACCGTTCGGTCCTCGAATACTCTGAGGCAGCGCTGACCGAGGCCGCGGCGGGCTACCGTCGCATCGAGGATTTCGTGGGCAAGTTCGAGGGCGTCGAGAAGGGCCAGTGGACCGCGGCCTTCGAGGACGCAATGAACGATGACATTGCTGTCCCGAAGGCGCTGGCGGAAATCCACACCACGGTGCGCGCGGGCAATAAGGCGCTGGGAGAAGGCAACCGTGAGGAAGCCGAGCGCCTTGCCGGGGCGGTGCGCGCCATGGCTGCGGTTCTTGGCTTTGATCCACTCGATGAACAGTGGAAAGATAGTGGCGAAGAAAGCGGCGCTGATGCGGCCCTGGACATCCTGGTTCAGGCCGAACTTGAGCGCCGCACCACCGCCCGCGCAGAAAAGGATTGGGCTACTGCGGACGCCGTGCGCGACCGCCTTGCAGCCGCGGGTATTAGCATCACTGACACCGCCGACGGCCCCACCTGGTCCCTGGCGGATTAACGTCCTCGGCATAGGCCGAGGACAACATAAGGAGTAAGAACTATGGCACGTACCCATGGCCGCGGCGGCGCAGGTATCCGCAAGACGAATAAGAAGGGCGCTACGAAGGGCTCTGGCGGTCAGCGCCGCAAGGGCCTAGCCGGCAAGGGGCCCACGCCGAAGGCGGAGGACCGCGTCTACCACGCCAAGCACAAGGCGAAGCTGGAGCGCGAACGCCGCAACTCGGGCCGCCACCACAAGGAGACCGCGGAGATGGTCGTCGGCCGCAACCCGGTCATCGAGTGCCTCCACGCTAAGGTTCCGGCAACGTCGCTCTACATTGTGCAGGGAACGCGCAACGACGCCCGCCTGTCTGAGGCCGTAGCCATGTGCAATACCCGCAACATCCCGATTCTTGAGGTCCAGCGCCACGAGATGGACCGCATGACCGGCAACGGCATGCACCAGGGCATTGGTCTGCAGATCCCGCCGTACAAGTATGCCGACGTCCATGACCTGATGGATCGCGCACGCGATGCCCAGGAACCGGGCATGTTCGTCATCCTCGATAACATCACCGACCCCCGCAACCTCGGCGCGGTCATCCGCTCCGTTGCCGCTTTTGGCGGCCATGGCGTCATCATTCCGGAGCGTCGCTCGGCCTCCGTTACCGCGGTGGCTTGGCGTACCTCGGCAGGCACTGCCGCGCGCCTGCCAGTAGCTCGCGTGACCAACGTGACCCGCACGGTTCAGGAGTTCCAGAAGGCTGGCTACCAGGTCGTCGGCCTCGATGCGGGAGGCGAGCACACGCTCGACACCTACAACGGCGGCACTGACCCCGTCGTCATCGTCATCGGCTCTGAGGGCAAGGGCATCTCGCGCCTCGTCCGCGAGAACTGCGATGCCATCATGTCCATCCCCATGACCGACTGGGTTGAATCCCTCAACGCCTCCGTGGCGGCAGGTGCGGTCCTTTCGGAGTTCGCCCGCCAGCGCCGCGCGGCCCAGAAGTAGGCTCACGCTTTCGCCGCCATGTTCCTCACGAGTGTGCGTCCCGCCCCGGAGCTTATTGGGGAGGGACTGCCCGGCGTGCCGGAACACATGCGCCGCCTGGGCGTGCTCATCGCAGCGCTGCCCGGCGGCGCCTTGCGTTTGCCTACGCCCGTGACCGTCGTCGTGGGGGATAACGGCGCCGGAAAATCCACGCTGCTCGAGGCCATCGCCGTGGGGCTTGGCGTCAATCCCGAGGGCGGCTCGCGCCACGCCCGGTTTGCCACCGGCGACGAGGACTATCCCGAGTGGCTCATCTGCTCGCGGGCGCACAACCCGCGCGACGTGTACTTCTTGCGCGGCGAGACCTTCCTCAACTTGAGCGAGTATCACCACCAGATCCACAGCCCGGAGAATCCCGATCCGCTCAGTGACTTGCCGTTTCTCAGCCACGGCCAGGGTCTGCTCGCCCTCGTCGAGAGACGCTTCCATTCTGACGGAATGATCATTCTCGACGAGCCGGAAGACGGCTTGTCCTATCCCCGGCAGGTCGAGGTTGTCACGCAGCTCGAGCGCCTCGCCGCCCAGGGCGCGCAGGTCATCCTCGCGACGCACTCGCCAGTCTTCCTCAGCATGCAAGGCGCGACCGTCTACGCGTTCGGCGACAAGGGGATTGCGCCCGTCGCTCCCGAAGCGACGGAAGCTGTCCACGCCGCGCGCGAGTTCCTTGCCGATCCATTGGGGACCGCCGCGTTTCTTATTGGGGAGGGCGAATGAGAGACTTCTATGTCGACGCCTATGCCGCGCTGGACGGCGGCCACGGACCTGAGTGGGTGTCCTCCGTTCCTGGTTTCGTGGCGCTGCGACGCCAAGGACTGGACCTGCGTGCGCCGGTGACCGTGCTGACCGGGGACAACGGGGTAGGAAAGTCGACGCTCGCCGAGGGCATTGCCTTCGAGTACGGCTTTCCTGAGCGCGGTGGGATATGGGGTGTGCAGCGCTCCGCCGGTCCCATCAATCCCCTCCGGAGGTGGGCGAGCCTGCGGCTAGGCACCGCGCCCAAGGACGGCTACTTCCTGCGAGCGGAGGCGCACTACAACGTTGGTTCGACCGCGATGTCGCATGGCGAGTCCGTCATGGACGTCGTGCAGCGTTCCTTTGATGGGCGCGGGCTCTACATCCTCGACGAGCCGGAATCTGGGCTTTCGCTCGTGCGGCAGATGACGCTCATGGCGGAAATCCATCGCGCCGCGGAGGCGGGTGCGCAGTTCATCGTGGTGACGCACTCACCGATTGTGGCAGCCATCCCCGGTGCGCGGATTGTTGAAATTACAGAAGATGGGTTCTTCCTTGAGCTGCGCGACGTGACACAGACGCTGGCGTTTCAGTCCCTCGCCGAAGTGATGCGGCGGGTTTAAAGGCCGAAGAACTCCTCCACGAGCTCGGCAGCGATGAAGGAATCCGTGTTTTTACCCAGGCGTGGGTCCAGCTCGTTGCCCGACGGGATGACGTGGCCCATGCCCTCGACGCTCACGAGCTCGACCGGCGCGCCGGTGGCGTCTGCCGGCTCCCAGCGGTCGACAACGGTGTCGGGGAAAAGGTGGGTGCGCTCTGGGCCGGCGGCATGGTTGAGCTCCGCGAAGCGTGCGGCGTTCTCCTGCGCGCCGGTGACGGCACCGCGGGTGCGCTTCGGGTCAATGCCCGCCGTTCCGCCCGTATAGGGCGCGAGCCGGTCGCCCGTGCCGTGGACGAACATGACCGGGGTGGGTTGGTACGCCGAGTCCGGATTGGTGGGCGCATGGTTGGCGCCGGCGCCGAGAGTGGAGGCGAAGATGCAGGCGGCATCGGCAAGCCCGGGGGCGTCGAAGAGCAAGCGGATAACCATCTGCCCGCCGTTGGAGAAGCCGCAGAGGAACACGCGGCTAATCTCCTGCTCCGCGCGCAGCTCGTCGAGGATGGCGCGCGTGAAGGCGACGTCATCGATGCCCAGCTCGCGCGCGGCGACGGGCAGGGTGGCGCGGGCATCGTTAAAGTGCTGTTCCACGCCGGTGGGGTAGACCGCAAGCATGCCGTGGCGGGTGGCGAGGTCATCGAACGTGCCGTTAGTGAAGCGGCGGATGACGTTCGCGGATTGCAGGGAGCCGTGGAAGAACAGGAGGAGGTCTCTCTGGCGCTCGACGTCATCATTCGGGCGGTACACGAGGTACGTGCGGGTGCGGTCTTGTAATTCGAGGCTACGGCGTTCCAAAGTCACGCATCTAGCCTAATCCTGATGCGCGCAGTGCTCATCGTGCGTCGAGGTGTGGTGTGTCTCGGCGTCGGCGCGATCGGTGGCGGCGCGGAAGTGTTCCTGGGAGGCGCGGCGGGCGGCGACGTCGTCGCGGACGGCCTTGCGGCTGCGAGCCCAGCCGATGCCGCGGCAGACCAGGTAAATAACAAAAGAGATGCTCGTGACGAAGACCGAGACGGGCAGGCCCGGCGCCAGGGAGAGGACCAGGCCGCCCACGGCGGAGACCTCCGCGAAGATGGTGGACCACACCACCGCGCGCAGCGGGGAGGAGGTAATCTGTACCGCCGCTGCGCCCGGGGTGATGAGCAGAGCCATGACGAGCAGGGAACCGACGATCTGCACGGACTGCGCGGCCGTCAGGCCTACGAGGATGGCGAAGCAGACCGCTAGGGACTTCACCGGCACGCCGGCGGCTTGGGCCATGACGGGATCCGCAGAAGCGAAGAGCAGCGGGCGCCAGAACAACGCCACCACGGCGACGATGATGGCGGTCGTGGCGGCGAGCAGCCACACCGAAGCGGAGGAGACGCCAACGATCTGTCCTGTTAGGAGCGTCATCGCGGTTTTGGCGTTGCCGGGGTAGAGGTGCAGGAACAAAACCGAGAGTCCCAGGCCGAAACTCATGACCACGCCGATAGCGCTGTCTTGTTGGCCTTTCAGTCCCAGCACCGCCAGGATGATGGCGGCGACGATGGCGCCGGCAATCGCGCCGAAGCCGATATTGAGGCCGAACAGCAGGGCGGCGGCCGCGCCCATGAGCGCGAGCTCAGAGGTGGCGTGCACGGAGAAGGACATTTGGCGCAGGACGATGAGTGAGGTCATCACTCCGGAGAGGATTCCCAGCAGCGCGCAGGCGATGAGCGAGGATTGCACGAAATCAACGCCCAGCAGGTACTGGGTATCTTCGATGAATCTAGACAACGATGAGCCTCCCATCGACGTTGAGAACGGTCACGGAGGAGCCATAGAGTTCCGAGAGCACCTCGGAGCGCATGACCTCATCGACCGTGCCGAACATGTGGCCATTGGGTGCAAGGTAGAGCACCTTATCCACCACGCCCAGCACCGGGTTGATGCCGTGGGTAACGAAGAGCACGGAGGTGCCGCGCTCGTGGCGCCAGGCGTCGAGCTTGGCGACGGTCGCCTGCTGTCGCGCCGGGTCCAAGGACAGTAGTGGCTCGTCCGCGAGGATGAGCTCCGGGTCATTGGCCAGGGCCTGGGCCTGGCGGATGAGCTGTTGCTGCCCGCCGGAGAGCTGGCCCACGCGGCGGTTGGCAATTCCGGTGGCGCCGACCTCGGCGAGGAGTTCATCGACGCGTCCCCGGGCAGGGCGCCGGTTGCGCAGCGTGCCGTGGGCGAGGGACAGCGACACCAGATCCCGGGCGCGTAGCGGCAGGTCCTGCGGGAACATTCTTTGCTGTGGGATAAAGCCCACGCGGCACGTGACGTCGACGCTGCCCGCAGTGAGCTGGCGGGTACCCAGGATAGTTCCCAGCAGCGTGGACTTGCCCACGCCATTGGGGCCTAAAACGGCGATGAACTCGCCGCGGTCTACGGCGAGGTTCATGTCAGACCACAGTGGTTCTACTGCGGCATTCTTAAAGGAAATGAGCACTTATGCGGCCTCGAGTGCGTTGACGACTTCTTCATAGTAGTCAAGGAAGTTGGTCTTCTCCGGCGGGGTTTCACCGATTTCGACGACCGGGATGTTCTTGTCCTCGGCGGCGGTGCGAATGCGCTTGGTCATGTCGGTTTCGGTCTGCGGGTTGAAGATGAGCAGGTCGATCTTGTCCTGCTTGATGTCCTCGAGGAAGTGCGCCAGGTCGGCGGCGGTGGGCTCGCCTTCAGCAACGGTGGCCTTGCGGAAGCCCTCCGGGGTGGCGTCGGTGCTGTCGGTGTATTTGAAGATGTAGTCCGCGATGGGCTCGGTCTGCGCGTAGTTGTGCTGAGGCAGCTTCTCGATGCGTGCCTTCAGGCCCTCCACGCGCTCGACCAGAGGATCGGCGGTGGCCTTGGCCTCCGGGTTGGCCTCGTTGACGAGATTGGCTACGTCGGTCGCCACCTTCTCGATGGCCGCGGCGTCGTACCACACGTGCTCGTTGCCATCGATGTTGGTGATTTGCTCGGGGTGCTCGGCGGCGATCTTCTTGGCCTCGTCCATGGTCACGGTTTCGCCTTCGTGAGCGTGGTCATGGTCGTGCGCATGGTCGTGTTCCTCGCCATGCTCATGCTCTCCATGATCATGATCGCCATGGTCATGCTCGGTCAGCGGCAGGGCGTGGATGATCTCGTCCTGGTTCTTGACCGCCTGGTAGAGCCATGCGTCGTAGCCGCCGCCACCGGCGATGATGACGTCGGCGTCGTTAGCGCGCGCGATGTCGGCCGCGGTGGGCTCGAAGTGATGGGGGTCCACGCCATTGCCACTCACGATGGGACGGACGTCGATGTTGACGTCGGTCTGTGCAGTATCGACGACGGCCTGGGCAACGTCGGCCCAGATGGAGGTCGAGGCCACGACGTGGATGGTCTCCTTGTCGGAGCCGGCATCCGAGCCGCCGGCGGCGTTGTCATCACCGGAGGAGCAGGCACTCAGCGCTGCGGCACCCAAGGTGGCGGCGAAGAGGAGGGCGGTGGGACGTCGGAAAGCGCGGCGTGAGAGGGAAGTGGTCATGTCCCTATTTCTACGCTTTAGTGAAAATTGTTGTCAAATGATAATAAGTTGAAAACGGGTAGTCTTACCGTCATGTCCAAACGCAGTACGACGCTGGCCTCCCTGGCCGCCGAACTCGGGGTTTCGCCCACCACGGTGTCCAACGCGTATAACCGCCCGGACCAGCTGGCGCCTGCCACCCGCGAGCGCATCCTCGCTGCCGCGGCCGAGCGCGGCTACACCGGCCCGGATCCCACCGCGCGCAGCCTGCGCACGCGCCGCCAGGGGTCGCTGGGGGTCCTGCTCACCGAGCACCTGTCCTATGCCTTCGAGGACATGGCTTCTGTGGACTTCCTCGCCGGAATGGCGGAGGCTTCAGCGGGGGCGAGCACGACCCTTACCTTGATCCCCGCCGGCCCGGATACCGTGGGCGCCCCCAACGATGCCCAAGCGGCACAGCTGGTGGGCTCGGCGGCGGTTGATGGCTTTGTGATCTATTCCGTGGCGGCGGGCGATGCTTATCTGGAGGCCGTGCGCCGCCGCGGCCTGCCGGTGGTGGTCTGTGACCAGCCCACGGATTCGGGCCTGCCCTTCGTGGGCATCGACGACCGCGCCGCGATCGCCCCGGCGGCGCAGGCGCTTGTCGACGCCTCCCATACCCGCATCGGCATCCTCACCATCCGCCTGCACCGCGAGCGCCTCGACGGCGAAGTGACGGCTGAACAGCTCGCCGCGGCGGACATGCACGTCCAGCGCTCGCGCGTGCTGGGGGCGCTGGACGTCTTCGCGCAGGCGGGCCTCGATCCTTCAGATATCCCCGTGGTGACGCGCCACATCAACGACCCGCGCACCGCCTATGCGGCAGCCGAAGAGTTGCTGAGCGCCCACCCCGAACTCACCGCGGTGCTGTGCACGACGGACTCGATGGCGCTCGGCGTGATAGCTTATGCCCGCGATCATGGAATCGCTGTTCCGGAGCAGCTTTCCGTCACCGGATTCGACGGCATCGCGCCGGCCCTAGCACTGGGACTGAGCACCGTCGTACAGCCGAATAAGGAGAAGGGGGCGGCGGCCGGGCGCATGTTGGCGGGCCTCATTGAGGGCGACGGTGGTGCGCCGCGCACGTTGCTTTCGACGTCTTTCCACCCCGGGCGCACAGTGGCCCCGGCCGGGGCTTAAGAGCTGTGCTGCGCGCGGGCGGACGCGAGTTCTTCGAGGAACTCCGTCACCGCCGCGATATCTGGTAGGCGAAGCGCTGCCTGCGTTGCGCCCTCGCCGACCTTGACGCCAAGGTCCGGTGGCTGGTTGAGCACGGCGAAGCCGTCTTCGTCGGTGGTGTCATCCCCTAAAAAGACCACCGCTGTGGCGCCGACGCGCTGGCGAAGCTTCTCAATCCACGTGCCTTTCGTGGCCTGCGTTGCGGAGAACTCAACGACGCATTTGCCTTTTGTCTTGGGGAAGCCATCGGCGCTTAACGCTGCCCCTTCCGCATAGGCCGCGGCCGCGGCGTCCGGGTCTTGCAGCTCTAGTGCGCGCAGGTGCAGCACGCGCTGGAAGGGTTTAACCTCCAGCTCCGCGCCGGGGTGGCGGGCGATGATCTCCTTGAGCTCTTTTTCCTTCTTAGCCAGATGGGCTTCCATCTCTGGGCTTAAGGAGGATTCTTCCCACGAGGATTCGGCTCCATGGGAACCGCCAAAGAGCACCGGTTCGCGCAGCGGGCATACCCGCTTCAGACCCTCGAGGTGGCGCCCAGAGAGCACTGCGGCGGTGGTGTGCGGCAGTTGCGCTAGGGCGGCCAAGGCATCGAGTGAGCGCTGCTCTGGGCGCACGTCATAAGCGTTGCGGGCGAAGCCAGCTAGGGTGCCATCAAAGTCGGACACAACCGCGAGGTGTTCGGCGGAGGCGAGAGCATCAATCATGTTTCCCACCCTAGCGCTGAAAATTTCGGCGCTAGAGCGAGGACATGCGGATGATCGGTGAATCCACCTTATCGGTGTGCAGCGTCAACACCAGCTGGTTGTTGGGGTTAAGCGCAAAGTCGAATTCATGGCCTTCGGCGATGAGGTTGCGCATCAGCGAATCGGCCCATCTGACCGAGCCCTCGCAGTCTTCACCGTTCGGTGGGCTCTCGTAGGTGGCTTTTTCTACCCTCATCACGTCACCCTCCCAGATCGTGGAGGCCTTGTCCCCTTTGTGGAAGGAGACCTCGGCGGTGAAGGGGACGCAGCCGGTCGAGCCCACGGCAGTGTGCTCACCGAAACTCATGTGCGGAACCTGCGCGGTGTCGGCGGGGAGGGAAGATGGCGCGTCGGGGGAGGTATAGAGGTTGATGACCTGCCAATCCTTGCCCACGATGCGATCATCGCCGCGCGGTGTGGGCTCCTCGTCCGCGGAGCCGCACCCGGTTAGTCCACTTGCGAGCAGCGCCGAGGCGAGCACAGCAGTGAGCGCTGCGGCGGGGCGGCGTCGCATCATGCTTCCTCCTGATCCAACGCGCCGAGGAAGGACTGCGACCACAAAGCAATATCATGTTGGCGCACCTGCTCGTTCATGGCAGTCATGCGCTCGCGCATGGTCTCAGGCGATTCCTCCAGCGCCTTGACCGCGGAGAGCAGGGCGCGCTTGATGGATTCGATGTCGAAGGGGTTGCACAGGTTAGCTTGAGTAAGCTCTGCCGCCGCACCTGCGAACTCGGAGAGTACGAGCGCGCCGGAGCCATCGCCGTGGGAGGCCACGTATTCCTTGGCTACGAGGTTCATTCCATCCTTGAAGGGCGTGACCAGCATGATGTCCGCGAGCCTGTAGTAGCGGCGCAGGACCTCCTTCGGAACGGAGCTGTGCTGATAGTGCACCACCGGCGCACCGAGGCGCCCGAAGCGCCCATTGATGCGGCCTACGGCTTCCTCCACCTTCGAGCGCGTGGCGCGGTAGTGGTCGATGCGCTCGCGCGAGGGCGTGGCCAGCTGCACGAAGGTTACCTCGTCTGGGTCCAGTGCCCCGGTTTCGAGGAGCTCCTCGAAGGCGGTAAGCCGCTGCAGGATGCCCTTTGTGTAGTCGAGGCGGTCGACTCCCAAAATGACGTGCGTGGGGTTACCCAACTCAGCGCGCAGCTTGGCGATGTCCCCCGCATCACCGCCTTCAGCGAACTCACCCGCCGCAATGGAGATGGGGAAGGCGCCGATTCCGACGGAATGCCCACTACTGGTCACGATGCGCGCGGTGACCGCGCGGGTGCTCACTTCACCTTCGACCTTCAGGCCCTGGGCGCGGGCGAGCTCTAGGAAATTGCGGGCGTTGGATTCGAGGTGGAAGCCGATCAAGTTAGCGTCGAGAAGCCCCCGCACCAACTCCTCACGCCACGGCAGCTGGCGGAAGAGATCCGGGGAGGGGAAGGGGATGTGGAGGAAGAAGCCGATGGTGAGATCGGGGCGCAGCTGGCGCAGGATGCCGGGCACGAGCTGCAGCTGATAGTCCTGCACCCATACCGTGGCATTCTCCGCGGCGACAGCCGCTACCTCGTTGGCAAAACGTAGGTTGACCTCGCGGTAAGCGTCCCACCAATCGCGGTTGTAGACGGGGGTGACGATGAGGTCGTGGTAGAGCGGCCACAGGGTGGCATTGGAAAAGCCCTCGTAGAAGGCTTCATAATCCTCTTGAGTGAGGCGTACCGGGTGAAGCAGGACGCCGTTGTCGGTGGTGAAAGGCTCAGGTGCCTCGTCGGCCACGCCCGGCCACCCCACCCAGCAGCCCTGGTGTTCTTCCAAGACGGGGGAAAGCGCGGTGACGAGACCGCCGGGTGAGGCCTTCCATTCACGGGTGCCGTCGGCGGAGGTCTCGAGGTCCACCGGCAGGCGGTTGGCCACGACTACGAAGCTATTGCTGCGCCCGGACATAGCTAGGCCTTCTTCGCGGACTTTTTAGACGCCTTCTTCGTCGACTTCTTAGTGCTCTTCTTAGTCGCCTTCTTTGAGGCTTTCTTCGTAGCCTTCTTGGTCGCCTTCTTGCTGGACTTCTTGGAGGCCTTCTTCGTTGACTTCTTGCTGGACTTCTTCGGAGCAGCATCGGCTTGCTCGGCCAAGACCTTGCGGTGCACCAAGCCTTCCGGTTCGACGCCCAGCATCGACATAAGAGTCACGCCGTCAAGGAAATCCTCCGCATAGGTGGCAACGACGCGGCGCGCGGAGCGGGCGGTCTCTTCCTCTACTGCATGAGTCTGGTCAGCCGCTGGCTGAGTATCTGTGACCTTTGGTGGCACGGAGTCCTCCTGGGATGAAGTGTGAAAGCTTTCAGACCGGCTATTCTACGCTATTGCGACGCCGATGGGGTGCTCGGGTCATCTTTGCCGGGCACCGTGTAGGTGGGGCGCTGCGCTGGAAACTCCGTGGTGACGGGCCACATGTCCGTGACGGCATCACCCTGCTGGAAGCGCGCCTGCTGCGCGGGCGTCGGTGGCTTGGGGCCATACTGTGGCGGCGGGGCCGGCAGGTTGTGGCGTGGTGCGAAGGGGGACATGGGGACGCGGGGGATGCGTGCTCGCTGTGCCAAACGGGTGGCCCGTGAAAAGGAAAACGTTCCCAGGCGCTTGAAGGCGGTATAAGGCCGGAAGTACTGCGGGCGGCGCAGGCGGCGGGCGACGCGCTCACCGAAGACCACGCCGGCGGCGAGCGCGCCGGAAATGGCAAGCGCACTGGCCAGGTTGGTCAGGCCGGTGATGAGCTGTTCGTTGAGCATGGCGTACATGCCGCGGTACAAGGTCAGGCCCGGAAGCATGGGGGTATAGCCCACGATCATGGTGATGAGCGGTGGCATCATGTAGCGGCGGGAAAGGAGACCGCCCGCGAGGCCTACCGCCACGGCCGAGAATCCGGAGGCGACGACAGCTCCAACGCCGAAAAAGACGACGAGGAAGTAGTAGAAAACCATACCGGCGGCCGCCGTGAGCCCGGAGATGGTGACCTCCGACCACGAAGCCCCCAAGGCCAACGCGAAGGCGGCGGAGCCGATTCCGCCGCACAGCACCAGAAGCGGGATCTGGTGATAGACGGGTGGCGCGAGCGTCGCCAGCGGCGGCAGGCTAAAGCCCACCCATGAGGCAACCTGGATACCCAGGCCCACGCCGGCGATGATGGCACCGGTGGACATGAGCGCCTCGAAGAACTTGGCGGAGGAGGTTACGGGGGCGCGCGTGATGCCGTCCACCAGGCACTGCACCAAGGTCAGTCCCGCCACCAGCACGATGATGCCCGAACCGATGATCTGGGAGGGCAGAATGTGGATACCGAAACCCGCGAAGACGTTGTAGAGAATGGCCGCGGGGACAACGGCAAGCAGGCCACCGACGAGGTTCTGATAGAAGGGCGGCAAGCGGTAGCCGGCCAGGAACATGTTCGTGCCCATGATGAGCGCCGAAATGAGGAACGTGATGAGGCCGACGAGGAGATCACCACCGAGCATGACGGCGATAAACCCACCCATCGCGCCCCAGGCGCTGACGATGGTGGTCGTGGAATAAGGGTTCTTCATCGCGTCGATATCATCCAGGACCTTCTCCGCCATGGCCGGCGGCGTGGCACCGGAGTGGATGGAGCGGATGAGGCGGTCGACCGCGGACAGCTTGGTGAAGTCCACGGCGATGCTCGGCGCCACGCGGAAGACGTGGAGGTTTCGCCGGTCCGGGCCCGTGCCGATAGCCGTGTGGATAGTGATCGTGTTCATCAGGATGGACACGTGACAGTAGTGCAGACCATAAGAGGACGCGACGAGGTGAATCTGCGCCTGGACGTCAGTATTGGCGGAGCCAGCCGCAATCAGGATTTCCCCGACGCGCGCGGCGATCTCCATGACGCCCGTGACTTGGGCCGGGTCGGTGAGATCGACCGGGGCAAGAGGGGAGGGCGGTGGTGCGGCCTTCGCGGCGTCAATGGTGGCGACGGGGGCCGAACGGTACAGCAGGCGCTGGCGCAAGGAAGAAAGAACAGACACGGAAAAGAAAGACCTCATCAACACTTCTGGGTTCGGTAAGTCAGCACTTTAGTAACTGCCGCCGATTTATGCACCTGCCAGTGCTTTTCGGGGTCCTCGCACCCGCTTTTTCGCAGCGCAAGCACCCTGGCTTTCCTTCCACGGGGTGGTCTCAGGTACGATTCCCTCTAGCGGATTAGCCGCGGTGCTGGAGTGGCGCAATTGGTAGCGCAACGCACTTGTAATGCGTAGGTTGCGAGTTCAAGTCTCGTCTCCAGCTCAAAAGGGCCTTTTTAAAGGCCCATTTTTTGTTAGTCGGTGAGGTGGCCTAGGGCGACGTCGATAAGCGTCCGGCGTCGCTGCGGTGACAGGGGGCGTTCGGTGAGGTGATCATGGACCCACAGGCCGTTCGCTATCACCATCGCGAGCGCCACGGATTCATCCTCCGTAGCGGGATCGGGGAGCCAACGCTCGTCGACATCCCTCCACACCTTCTGAAAATCCGGATGGGACTGCGCGTGGATGGACATCAGCAGCTCAATGAGCGGATCATTCTTGCCCATTGATTCCAACGCGGCACGGTAGCGCTGGCGCGGGCTTAATTCCTCGGCCGTCTTGCGGTCTGAGAGTGCGATAAGCTCCTCCTCCCAGCGCTCCGCGCACAACGAATGGCAGTCTATGAGCAGCTGGTGCCGGGAGGGGAAGTGGTAGATGAGCCCAGACTTGCTCATGCCCGTGGCCGTGGCCAAGGAATCATAAGTGAGCGCGTGGACGCCGTCTTTCTCAATGATGGTGAGCGCCATGTCGAGCGCTTCGACCTTCTTACTGATGCGAGGCATCGGCACCTCCCGACGTGGGGTTGGTGCGGAAGCACCAGCCGGTGACCGCGGCGAAGACGAGCATGACTACGCCGAGTCCTGCGGCGGTGGCCAGGTAGGCGTCGGTATAGGCGGGGCCGGCAACCTCCGCGAGCGCCGAGTTGTGGAGCGCTTCCATGCCTAGGTCTTGGACGTCTTCGGGCAGACCGCTCTTGTACACCATGGGGAGTACGGAACCGGTGATCGCAATCGAGAGCAGCGTGCCGAATTCATAAGAGACCTCCTCCACACCGGCGGCCATGCCGGAGCGCGAGGCGGGGGCGGCGCCGATGATGGCGGTGGAGGAGACTGACATGACAAGTCCCGCGCCGATACCGGTGATGAATAGGCCCGCCAGGTATGCGGGGAAGATGTCGTGCGTGCCGCCCCACACCACGCAGCCGATGCCCGCCGCCATGAAGAGGAAGCCGCCGGCGATGATCGGCAAGAAACCCCAACGGTGGAGGTTGGCACCACCCAACGCGGACATTGGGAGTGCGGCCAGCGCGATGAGGGAAATGATGAGCCCGGCATGAAGTGGGGAATACAGGTCCACCAGCTGGAGCTTCTGCGTTGTGGTCATCTCTAGTCCCGCCATGCCAAACATGGCGCCCGCCGCAGCCAAGACGCCGCCGCTAAAGATGGGGGAGCGGAAAATATCGAAGGTGAGGAGTGGTTCCTTCAGCTTGTGCTGGCGGCGGGTGAAGAGGATGGCGCCGATGAGGCAGGCGGCTAGCGCGCCGCCGATGAGCATGGCGTTGAGGTGGGCGCTGGCCACCGACTTGATGACGAGTATCAGCGAGGCCAGCGTGATGAGCGCATACAGCGAGGAGAGGAAATCCCAGTGCTTCGCCGGGTTCGCCATATTCGGCGGGGCGAGGAAGGCCGTGAGGATGAGCGCGATGATGACGATGGGCACGTTGACCAAGAAGACCGAGCCCCACCAAAAATGCTCCAGCAAGAAGCCACCCACCGTGGGGCCGGCCGCCGCACCCACGACGGCGATGGAGCCCCAAATGCCGATGGCTGTATTGCGCTCAATCTCATCCTCAAAGGTCAACCGGATGAGAGCGAGGGTTGCGGGCATCATGATGGAGGCCCCGAGGCCCAAAAAGGCGCGAGCCGCGGCTAATTCCCATGCGCCGGGCGCTAGCGCTGCGGCCAGTGATGCGATGCCGAAGATCCACAGGCCGATGACGAACATGCGGCGGTGCCCGATTTTATCGCCCAACGTGCCGGTTCCCAGCAGGAGGCCGGCCAGCATGAGCGCGTAGGCGTTGATGATCCACAGCTGCTGCAGCGAGGTGGCGTGGAGCTGATCGGAGAGCACCGGTAGCGCGGTGTAGAGGATTGAGTTGTCTAAGCCGATCATGAGCAGGCCCAGGGAAATGACGCCAAAAAAGGTCCACCGGCGCGTAGCGGAGGCGCGGAGGGATTCGGCGGAGGCTTTCACGTGGAGGTCTGACATGGTTCGAAACTATAGCGAACGGTCGTTACAGTTTCAAAGCTTAGAAGGTCGAGTTGTTGTCGCAGTCACAAAGTTTCTAGGACGTGAGAAGTCAGCTTTATGGTGGCGAAACGCGCCTTAAAGGGGGAACACTGGGGGCCGTTAACGGCAAAAGTTAGAGAGGTAAATCATGGCACGCAATTACGCCACACAATTAGTAGAAACCTTGGAGGCCCAGGGTGTGAAGCGCATCTACGGCCTCGTCGGCGATTCCCTCAACCCCATCGTGGACGCAGTGCGGAAGTCCTCCATCGAATGGGTTCACGTTCGCAACGAGGAGGCCGCAGCGTTTGCCGCGGAGGCCGATTCCCTCACCACCGGCAACCTTGCCGTGTGCGCCGCATCCTGCGGCCCGGGAAATACGCACCTTATTCAGGGACTTTATGACGCCCACCGCAACGGCGCCAAGGTCCTCGCCCTGGCCAGCCACATTCCTTCCCGCCAGATCGGCTCGAAGTTCTTCCAAGAGACCCACCCGGAGGCCATCTTCCAAGAGTGCTCGAGCTACTGCGAGATGGTGAACTCCGCTGACCAAGGTGCCGTGGTCTTGCACCACGCCATCCAGAGCACCATGGCGGGCAAGGGAGTGTCCGTCCTCGTTATCCCGGGCGATGTGTCCACGCAGGAGGCCGAGGATGATACCTTCACCTCCTCTGTTATCTCCGCCGGCTGCCCGGTCGTCTTCCCGGATCCTGCCGAGGCCGCCGCATTGACCCAGGCCATCAACGAGGCCAAGACCGTCGCGCTCTTCGTGGGCGCCGGCGTGAAGAATGCCCGCGAGCAGGTCCTCGCGCTCGCCGAAAAGATCAAGGCCCCCATCGGCCACGCCCTGGGTGGCAAGATGTACATCCAGTACGACAACCCCTTCGACGTCGGCATGTCCGGCCTGCTCGGCTATGGTGCAGCCCACGAGGCCACCCACGAAGCAGACCTGCTCATCCTGCTGGGCACGGACTTCCCCTACAACGACTTCCTGCCGGATGCCAACGTGGCGCAGGTTGACATCGACGGCTCCCACATCGGCCGCCGCACCCGCATCAAGTACCCGGTGACCGGTGATGTCGCCGCCACCATCGAGAACATCCTGCCGCACGTGGAGGAGAAGAAGGACCGCTCCTTCCTGGACAAGATGCTCAAGAAGCACTACGACAAGCTGAATCACGTTGTCGAGGCCTATACCTCCGGCGTGGAGAAGCACACCCCGATCCACCCGGAGTACATTGCCGATCTCATCGATCAGCAGGCTGATGAGGACGCCATCTTCACCGTCGATACCGGCATGTGCAATGTCTGGGGCGCGCGCTACATCACCCCGAATGGTAAGCGTGAGCAGATTGGTTCCTTCCGCCACGGCACCATGGCCAATGCTCTGCCGATGGCCCTCGGCGCGCAGGCGGCGAACCCGGGCCGCCAGGTCATTACCTTCTCCGGCGATGGCGGTCTGTCCATGCTCATGGGCGAGCTGCTCACGGTGAAGCTACACAACCTGCCGGTGAAGATGTTTGTGTTCAATAACTCTTCCCTCGGCATGGTCAAGCTGGAGATGCTGGTCCAGGGCCTCCCGGAGCACGAGACTGACCACGAGCATGTGAACTACGCCAAGATTGCGGAGGGCGCGGGCATCAAGCACTTCCGCATCGAGGACCCGAAGGAAGCTCCGCGCCTCATCAAGGAGGCCTTGGCCTACGACGGGCCTGCGCTTATCGACGTCGTCACCGACCCCAACGCCCTCTCCCTGCCACCCACACTGACCTTTGAGCAGCTGCTCGGCTTCTCCAAGGCGGCAACCCGCACCGTCTTCGGCGGCGGCGTGGGTCAGATGCTCACCATGGCGAAGTCCAATCTGCGCAACATCCCGCGCCCGCAGGACTTTTAATGTGCCGGCGTTAAGCGCCACACATTAAAAGGGGGCTACGTCGAAGGAGCTCACACCTTGGCGGGGTCTTTGACCGGGATGAGCACGAGGGCTCCTACGAGCAGGACCAGCCCAATGGCGAGCACGCCTCCCCGGTCGCCTTGGCCCAACAGTGAGACGAAGACACCGAACAGGAAAGGCGTCAACCACGCCACGGCCCGCCCGGTCGTGGCGTAGAGGCCGAACATCTCGCCTTCGCGCCCTGGCGGGGCAACGCGCGCCAAGAAACCGCGGGCGGAAGCCTGGGCTGGTCCCACACATAGGCACAAGATGAGTCCGCAGATCCAGAAGGCCGTCGGCCCCTGCGCCACGAACATGATGCCGGCCATGAGCGTCAAGATAGCCAGGCAGGTGAGGATGATGGCTTTGGGGCCCACGTGGTCGTCGATCAGCCCGCCCGCCACCGCGCCGAGCGCGGCCGCAACGTTGGCGGCAACGCCGAAGATGAGCACGTCACCGGGAGACAATCCATAGACGGACACCCCCAGCACCGCCCCGAAGCTGAACACGGCCGAGAGCCCATCGCGGAAAATGGCCGAAGCGAAGAGGAAAGCAAAGGCATTGCGGTCCTCCCGCCACAGCGTCACCACCGTGCGCCACAGCTCGCGGTAAGACGCCGCCACACCACCCGTCGATTCACCCGACGGCGCAATCTCCGGCACACGCAGCAACACAGGAATGGCAGACAACCCAAACCACGCTGCTGAAAGCAACGCTACGAGCCGGATATTCCAGCCGCCCTCCGTGTTTAGCCCTAGTGCGCCGCCCTCGCCGGAGACGAATCCGAAATAGCAGATGAGCAGCAGCGCGATGCCGCCGAAATAGCCCGCCGACCATCCCAAGCCGGATACCCGGCCCACCTTGTCCTCGGAGGCCACTTGATTGAGCTGGGCAAAGTAATTGACTTCGGCGAATTGGATGGTCACCGAACCTACCGCCAGGCCGATAAGCCCGAGCCAGAAATACGCGGGCGCATCATTGCGGATGAAGAATAAGCTAGCCATGACCAAGAACGTCAGCAGGGACCAGAAACCCAGCGCGCGCCGCCGCGTGCCCAGCCGGTCAGAGCGCTGGCCCATCACGGGGGTGACCGCAAAAATCACCAGCCCCGCCACCGTCATGGACCACGACAACCATTGTGCCGGTGTGAACTGCGAATCAATCTGCTGGCCCACCGAGTCGGTGAGGTAGACCGAGAAAATAAACGTCACGAGAACCGCGTTGAAAGCTGCCGAACCCCAATCCCACAGGGCCCAAGCAGCCACGGTGAGGCGGTCAGTGCGTGTCGAGGCGTGAGTCATGCTTCATTATCGTAGGCAAAACATGTGCTGAGTGGCAGGAGTTGCACTTAACGCGACGTCAACTTCTAAGCTTCGTGTCATGAGCACGGACTACAGCGACTACAGCATTGGTGAGGTGGCCGCCCTCCTCAAGGTCACCACCCGAACGTTGCGGCACTGGGATGAGATTGGGCTGCTGAGCCCGCAGTGGCGCACTGTGGGAGACCACCGTCTCTACACAGAAGACGACCTGCAGCGCGGTATGGACATTGTGATCTATCGCAGCGTGGGCATTGAGCTGAAGGACATCGCTGAGCTGTTGCAGGCGCCCGCCGCGTCCGCCGTGGATCGTCTCCGTGCTCAGCAGGCTGCCTTGCTGAAGCGGCGCGCCGATGTCGACGCGATGCTGCAGGCAGTGAACCGACTAATCAAGGAGACCGAAATGGATCAGAACCTTAGCGCGAGCCAAAAAATGCGCAACCTGGGTGATGCATGGCCCACGTTGCAGGAAGAAGCCCACGAGAAGTGGGGAGACAGCACAGAGTGGGCGGCCAGTGCGGCCGTCTCAGAATCGATGGGGAAGAAAGACTGGGAGGAATTCTCCGTGGAGCATGAACACGTTGCGGCCGAGCTAGAGGAGGCCGCGAAAGCGGGACTTGAGGCAGGCAGCGAGGAGGCGAAGGAGATCGTCGACAAGCACCGTGCTCTCATCGCCCGGTGGTACCCGGTGTCGAGGTCCAAGCAAGTGCTCCTGGCGCGCATGTATTGCGAGGATCCGCGCTTCGATGAGACTTACCGTGGCAACGCCGACTACCTGCGCCAGCTGATCGAGGCTCAAGCCCAGGCAGAAGGGCTAGATCTGGATAATCTCGTGTGGGACTAATTTGTTCACAGCGCACGTCCAGACTCCGCTCAGTACCCTGGGAAGGCGTAGTGCAATACTTCTCACTTTGAATGAGAAACCCCCACGCCACCTAGTCATAGGAACAGCGGAGAAAGGACCAAAGCGGGACCATGGATGATTCAAAGGACGTCAAGGTACTTGTCGTCGATGACGAGCCCAATATCGTCGAACTACTTACCGTCTCCCTGAAGTTTCAGGGCTTCGATGTACACAGCGCCAACTCCGGCAACGAGGCTCTGCGCATCGCGCGTGAGATCAATCCCGACGCCTACATTATGGACGTCATGATGCCGGGCATGGACGGTTTTGAGCTGCTGGGCAAGCTGCGCGCAGAAGGCCTCGACGGCCCCGTCCTCTACCTCACCGCCAAGGACAGCGTGGATCAGCGCATCCATGGCTTGACCATTGGTGCGGATGATTACGTCACCAAACCCTTCAGCCTGGAGGAAGTCATCACCCGACTGCGCGTGATCCTGCGCCGCGGCAATGCGGTGGATGATCAGGATGGCAGCGCCACCATGACCTATGCCGACCTCACTCTCAACGATGACACCCATGAGGTCACCAAGGCCGGGGAGATCGTGGAGCTTTCGCCCACCGAGTTCAACCTGCTGCGCTACCTCATGCAAAACCGCGAGGTGGTGCTGTCCAAGTCCAAGATTTTGGACAACGTCTGGCACTACGATTTCGGCGGCGATGGCAACGTGGTCGAGTCCTACATTTCCTACCTGCGCCGCAAGATTGATACCGGCGATACACCGCTGATCCACACCGTCCGCGGCGTTGGTTATGTGCTGCGTACGCCGCGCACGTAGGCTCATCCACTATGAGCGAATCCCCCGCGAACACTCAGGGCTCGGATTCTGGATCCTCTTCGGTGCGGAATAGCGCCCTGCGCCGGCGCATGCAACGCCCTAAAGCGCTGCCCCTGCGCACGTGGCTGCTCGTCCTCATGGTTCTGGTTTCGGGCCTGGGCCTTGCGATGTCCTCCCTGGCGGTGTCGTCGATCATGCGCAATGTGCTCTACACCCGCGTGGACACTGAGCTCAATGACGCGATTGGCTCCTGGGCCAGCAACCTCGACGCGGCCTTTTATACCCCGCAGGACGGAAGCCGCCGACCCCCGACGGACTATGTAGCACTGGCGTATTATCCCGATGGTTCCGTGGTGACCACGCGGCCGATGGCGGGGTTGCCGGATGCCCGCTCGGTGGTCGTCGGCGGCGAGCCCACGAGTGTCCGCTCGGTTCAAGGCGAAACCGAATGGCGGGCCGTGGCGAAGCTCAAATCGGATGGTTCCGTGGTCGTCGTGGCCAAAGACATGACGACGGAGAATTCTATCCTTAAAGGCCTGGCCATAGTCCAGGTTATTATCGCGGCGTTGGTCATGCTCATCATCGCGTTGGTGGGCATGTGGCTCATCCACAGAGCCTTGCGTCCACTGCGCGTGGTGGAGAAAACGGCCTCTCAGATCGCGGCGGGCAACCTGGATAAACGCGTTCCGGAGTGGCCGCTGCACACCGAGGTGGGGCAGCTCGCCGCAGCGCTCAACGTCATGTTGACGCAATTGCAAAACTCCGTGCTCCATGCGCAGGAGAAGGAGCAACAGATGCGCCGCTTTGTCGGCGATGCCTCCCACGAGCTTCGCACCCCATTGACCAGCCTGCGCGGCTATACGGAGCTGTACCGTTCGGGGGCAACCCAAGACCCGGAGTTTGTCTTCAGCAAGATCGATGCTGAGTCGAAGCGCATGTCGCTGTTGGTGGAGGATCTGCTGGCCCTGACGCGCGCAGAGGGCTCGCGCCTCGACATGCGCGAGGTGGACATGCTGGAGCTCGTGCTCTCTGTGGGCTCTTCGGCGCGCGCGGCTTTTTCTGGCCGCACCATCAACGTCAACAACGAAGCCTCCGGGATTCCAATGGTCAACGGAGACCCGGACCGCTTGCACCAGGTATTGCTTAACCTGGTGTCCAACGGCATCCGCCACGGCGGTGATGAGGCGTCGGTGACGCTGACGTTGCGGGACGACGAGGAGCACGTGCTTATCGACGTTGCCGATGACGGCAAGGGCATCTCCCCCGAAGATGCAGCCCACATCTTTGAGCGCTTTTACCGTGCTGATAGCTCACGAACCCGCGATACGGGTGGCTCGGGCTTGGGCTTGGCCATCGTGAAGTCTCTCGTGGAGCAGCACGGCGGTTCGATTTCCGTGGATTCGGAGCTGGGCAGCGGCTCGGTGTTTACCGTCCAGCTGCCCAAGGCGGCAGCTAGTTCCTAGCTGCCGAAAGGTAGCAGTCAGCTCTTAGCTGTCGCGGCGGCCGTCCTCATCCGTGCCGAGGTGCTGGCGGATACGCGCGGCGGCCTCGTCCATGGCAGCGGGGTCGGTGGCGTCGGCAGCGAAGGCCTTGGCAAAGTCGTAGTCTTCCATCTTCTCGGTGGGGAAGAGGTGGATGTGGGTGTGGGGAACGTCGAAGCCGGCGATGATGTAGCCGGTACGTGGGGTGTCGAAGGCCGTCTTGATGGCGCCACCGATTTCCAGAGCGATGGCGTTGAGGTGTGCCCAGGTTTCAGGATCGAGGTCAGTCCACTTATCTACTTCCTCGACCGGCACCACCAAGGTGTGGCCGTAGCGCAGCGGCTCGATGGACAAAAATGCCACGCATTTCTCGTCGCGGTAGACAAAGCGAGCAGGCAGCTCGCCTTCGATGATCTTTGTAAATACTGAAGACATGGCCCCTAGGCTACCGCCAGTTAAGATAGACGGCATGCGCATTCTCGTTATCGGTTCGGGCGGCCGCGAACACGCCCTGCTCACTGGCCTGAAAGCTGACCCCACTGTTACCGATCTGCACATCGCACCGGGCTCCCCGGCCCATGCGAAGCAGGCCACCGTCCACCCGGAGTATTCCCAGGTGGATGATCCTGCGCGCATGGTCGAACTAGCTGTGGACATCGCCGCTGACCTCGTCGTCATCGGGCCGGAGGTGCCGCTGGTGAAAGGCGTGGCGGATGCCCTGCGTGAGCGCGGCATTGCGGTCTTCGGGCCGTCGGCAAGCGCGGCGCAAATCGAGGGGTCCAAGGCCTTTGCCAAGGACGTCATGGCGGCCGCCGGCGTGCGCACCGCCCGCGCGGAGCAGCTCGCCCCCGGTACCAACGATGCGGACATCGAGGCCGCGCTCGACCGCTTCGGCCCGCACTTCGTGGTCAAGGACGATGGCCTAGCCGGCGGCAAGGGCGTGGTGGTGACCGAATCCCGCGACGCGGCCCGCGCGCACGTAGACGCCGTCCATGCAGCCGGCAACCCGGTGCTGCTCGAGTCCTTCCTCGACGGCCCCGAGGTTTCCCTGTTCTGCCTCGTGGATGGTGAGACCGTCGTGCCGCTGTTGCCGGCGCAGGACCACAAGCGCGCCTATGACAACGATGAAGGCCCCAACACCGGCGGCATGGGCGCTTATACGCCGCTGCCGTGGCTGCCTGCCGACGGTACCCAGCGCATCGTCGACGAAGTCTGCGTCCCCGTGGCCAAGGAAATGGTCAAGCGCGGCACGCCGTACACCGGGCTGCTGTATGCAGGACTGGCCTGGGGCAAGGAAGGCCCGGCCGTCGTCGAATTCAACTGCCGCTTCGGTGACCCGGAAACGCAGGCGGTGCTCGCTCTGCTGAAGTCCCCGCTGGGAGAGGTCCTGAACGCCACGGCGACCGGGCGGTTGGCATCACTTGCGCCGCTGGAGTGGGAGGAAGGCTACGCCGTTACCGTGGTGCTGGCTGCCGAGGGTTACCCGGCTTCCCCGCGCAAGGGTGATCCGATTACCTCGCAGGATCTTGATGATCCCACCCGCGTCCTCCACGCTGGCACCACCACGGGGGAGGGCGGATACGTATCCAACGGTGGTCGTGTTCTCAATGTCCTCGGCCGCGGTGCCACCTTGGCCGACGCCCGCGCCGCCGCCTACGAGGTGCTCGACGGCATCAAGCTGGAGGGCAGCTTCTTCCGCAAGGACATTGCATTGCCAGCGGAAAAGGACCAGATCAGCATCTAATCCGCTGATAATGCCTCCTTTGGAGCAAGGCGTGGAATAATGAGCGACGTGGCTGAAAAGAAGAACATTTCCAACGTCCTGTCCGCTCGATACGCCTCCCCAGAGATGGCTGAAATCTGGTCCCCAGAACACAAGATTATTCTGGAGCGCCAGCTGTGGATCGCGGTGATGAAGGCGCAGAAGGATCTCGGCGTCGATATTCCCGCCCAGGCCATCGCCGCCTATGAGGCGCAGGTAGAGAACGTGGACCTTGCCTCGATTGCCCAGCGTGAGCGCGTTACGCGCCACGACGTCAAGGCGCGCATCGAGGAATTCAACGCCCTGGCCGGCTGCGAGCACATTCACAAGGGAATGACCTCGCGCGACCTGACGGAAAACGTCGAGCAGCTGCAGATTCTGCGTTCCTTGGAGCTGGTGCGCAATAAGGCCATCGCTGTGGTCTCGCGCATCGGTGAGCACGCCGCGCAGTACCAGACGCTGGTGATGGCAGGCCGCTCCCACAACGTCGCTGCGCAGGCGACGACCTTGGGCAAGCGCTTCGCCTCGGCTGCCGACGAGCTCCTGCTCGGCATCGAGCGCGTGGAGTCTCTGCTGAGCCGCTACCCGCTGCGCGGCATCAAGGGCCCGATGGGCACCTCGCAGGACATGCTCGACCTCATGGGAGGCTCCGAGGACAAGCTTGCCGCGCTGGAGACGCGCATTGCGGATCACCTGGGCTTCTCCCGCGTATTCAACTCGGTGGGCCAGGTTTACCCGCGCTCCCTCGACTTCGACGCTGTGTCTGCGCTCGTTGAGCTGGGCGCCGCGCCCTCTTCGCTGGCCACGACCATCCGCCTGATGGCTGGCAACGAGACCGTGACTGAAGGTTTCAAGGAAGGCCAGGTCGGCTCCTCCGCGATGCCGCACAAGATGAACGCCCGCTCCTGCGAGCGCGTGTGCGGTTTCCAGGTCATTCTGCGCGGCTACCTCACCATGGTGGCGGATCTGTCCGGCCAGCAGTGGAACGAGGGCGACGTGTTCTGCTCGGTGGTCCGCCGCGTGGCACTGCCGGATGCCTTCTTCGCCATTGACGGCATGTTTGAAACCTTCCTCACCGTGCTCGCGGAATTCGGTGCCTTCCCGGCGATGATCGACCGCGAACTGGAGCGCTACCTGCCCTTCCTCGCCACCACCCGCATCCTCATGGCGGCGGTGCGCGCGGGCGTGGGCCGCGAGACCGCGCACGAGGTCATCAAGGAAAACGCCGTCGCCGTGGCACTCAACATGCGTGAGAATGGTGGGGAGCAGGATCTGATCGAGCGCCTAGCTGCCGACGAGCGCCTGCCGCTCGATGCCGCCGCCCTCGAGGCCGCGCTGTCGGACAAGCACGCTTTCATCGGCGCTGCCGAATCGCAGGTGAGCCAGATTCTGGGCCGCATCAAGGCGATTGCTGATCAGCACCCGCAGGCCGCCGCCTACACCCCGGGTGAAATCCTCTAGTTTCACCCTTGGCGGTACGTTTCGATCAATTAAGGCCCCAGATCCTCAATTTTCTGGCCCTTATTTGATCGAAACGACTTCCCATTGGCGGCCGGGCTCACCCGGCACTAGCTCTTAGGCCATTCCAGGGATGCGCAGCACCGGCAGCTCGAAGCCGCCGAGGGATTTGCCGTTGGTAGCAAGGTAGCCGCCGATCATCAGAGCGGTGAGCACCGCCATGATGCCGAGAACCGTAGCACCCGTGGACGAGGTTTGCTGCTGCGTCGTCTTGCCCGGAATGGGTAGCTCTGGCACCGGTTGGATGCCCTCCTGCGCACCGCGGCTGCGCAGCTCTTCCACGCACTCGGCAAAGGACTGCACCTGCGCTGCGTTGAAGGCATCGACGGCCTCCTTTTCCTGCGCCTGGTTTTCTGCCAGAGCGGCGCGCAGCTTGGGGCTGAAATCGCTACCCGTCGACAACAACGGTGCCGGTCCCTTCTCAGTCCGGGACTTCGCCGCATTGATCGAGTATTCGGCATCCCCTGGCAACAGCACCGATTCATCCTCCACCAGGTCCTCCGGGGCGGACGCGCCGACCATGATGATGACCATATCCGCGCCCGTGTAGCCGGCCTTGCCCAGCGCGGCCACCGTCGCCGCGTAGCCCGGCGCCTTGCTGATATCGCGCGAGGTGTACGCGGAGAAGTCCAGCTTCGGGAACTGCGCTTGAATCTTCTCCGAGGTCGTGCGGATGGTGTTGATGTAGCCCGCCCGGACATCGCGGGCTAGTGCGCGATCCGTGGAGGACGCCGACATCGTGCACAGCCACTGTCCGTGGGCGGACTCGCGCACGGAGATGTCGGCTGCGTGCGCAGCGGGCACAGACAGGGCGGCGCCCACCAGCGCAGCGGAGGTCAAAAGGGAGGTCAGGCGAGAGTGCACGGGCTTAGCTCCTCGGGATTGGGATGTATCTTGAAGCAGTCTAGACGGGTCTAGAATGTATGTCATGCGTCCAGAACTTTCTTCCTATGCCCACATCGCCTCCGGCAAGGTGCGCGATATCTACGAAATCGATGACAAAACCCTGCTCATGGTGGTCTCCGACCGTATTTCCGCCTATGACCACGCCCTCGAGCCGGCCATCCCCGACAAGGGCCGCGTGCTCACGGCGACGTCGAAGTTCTTCTTCGACGCCATCGACTTCCCCAACCACCTGGCCGGACCGCTCGATGATGAGCGCATCCCCGAGGAAGTCCTCGGTCGCTCAATGGTCGTGCAGAAGCTCGACATGCTGCCCTTCGAGTGCGTCGCCCGCGGCTACCTCACCGGCTCCGGGCTCAAGGAGTACAAGGCATCCGGCAGCGTGTGCGGAGTCGAGCTGCCCGAGGGTCTGACCGAGGCTTCCCGCCTGCCCGAGCCCATCTTCACCCCAGCCACCAAGGCGGAGCAGGGCGAGCACGATGAGAACGTCTCCTTCGATGTCGTCGTGGACAAGCTCGGCCGCGAACGAGCCGAAGAGCTGCGCGATGCCACCCTGCGCATCTATGCCAAGGCCGCCGCGTTGGCGGAGGAGAAGGGCATTATTTTGGCGGATACGAAGTTCGAGTTTGGCGTCGATAAGCACGGCACCTTGGTCTTGGCCGATGAAGTCCTCACACCGGACTCCTCGCGCTACTGGCCGGCCGATACCTATGAGGAAGGCAAAGTCCAGCCTTCCTTTGATAAGCAGTACGTTCGCGATTGGCTCACCAATTCCGGCTGGGACAAGGAGTCCACGCCGCCGCGCTTGCCGGACGACGTTGTCCAGGCCACCCGCGCGCGTTATGTTGAGGCCTTTGAGCGCCTGTCCGGAACCACCTTTTAAGGAGGCTGAATGAACGCACCGATTGCTGCCAAGCGCCCCATCACGCGAGAGTTTCACGGCCGCAGCTTCGTTGATGACTACGAGTGGCTGCGTGAGAAAGACGCCCCGGAGACCCGCGAATACCTCGAGGCCGAAAACGCCTATACCCAAGAGCGCACCGCACACCTGGACACCTTGACGGAGAACATCTTTACCGAGGTCAAGTCCCGCATCAAGCAGACGGACATGTCCGTGCCCCAGCGTCGCGGCAAGTACTGGTACTACGGCCGTACCGAGGAGGGCAAGGAGTACGGCTATAGCTGCCGCATCCCGGTGTCGGAAGGCTCCGATCCGTGGACCCCGCCGACCATCCCGGAGACGGGGGCACCGGAAGGGGAGCAGGTGCTTCTCGACGTCAACGCGCTCGCCGAAGGCCACGACTTCTTCGCTCTGGGTGCGTCCACGGTGAGCGATTCTGGTGACCTGCTGGCCTATTCGGTGGACGTGGCCGGTGATGAGCGCTTTGAGCTCTTCATCAAGGACCTGCGCACGGGCGAGCTGTTGGAGGACCGCCTGGAAGGTATCTTCTACGGTGCGACGTGGGTGGGGGAGGAGTTCATCTTCTACACCACCGTGGATGATGCGTGGCGCCCGGATACGGTGTGGCGCCATCGCGTGGGAACCCCGCAGTCGGAGGACGTCGTGGTCATGCGCGAGGAAGACTCGCGTTTCGGCATTGGCCCGGGTACGACCCGCAGCGAGAAGTACATCGTGATCGTGTCGAGTTCGAAGATGACGAGTGAAGCCTGGGTGCTCGAGCAGGACAACCCGGAGGGTGAGTTCCGCTGTTTGTGGGCGCGTGAGTCCGGAGTGGACTACGACGTCGACCACGCGGTCGTGGACGGTACCGACTATTGGGTGGTCACGCACAACGCGACCGGCCCGAACTTTGAGTTGGGCTATTGCCCGGTCAGTGAGGAACTTCCCTCTTTGCGTGAGCTCACCGTGCTCATGCCTCACGATAATGAGGTTCGCTTGCAGGGCGTTGATTGCTACCGCGACCACATCGTTGTGGCCTACCGCCGGGGCGGCATCGGCCGGGCTGCGATTATGGATGTGCGGGAAGGCTGGGCGCGCCTCAGCGAGCTCAACTTCAACGAAGAGCTCTATACCGTCGGTGTGGCCGGCAACCCGGAGTGGGATGCGCCGGTGCTGCGCGTGAGCTACACATCCTTTATCCAGCCCGCACAGCTCTTTGATTACCGCGTGGCCACCGGTGAGTACACGCTGCTCAAGGAACAGGAAGTACCAGGCGGCTATGACAAAGACGAATACGTGGCCTACCGCGTCTGGTCTGAAGCACCCGATGGGACGAAGGTGCCGGTGTCCATCGTGCACCGCGCGGACCTGGACCGCACGCAGCCGAACCCGACGTTGCTTTATGGCTACGGGTCTTATGAGGCGAATATGGACCCGTACTTCTCGGTCTTCCGTTTGTCTCTCATGGACCGCGGCATGATCTTTGCCATGGCGCACGTTCGCGGTGGCGGCGAGATGGGCCGCAACTGGTACGACGACGGCAAGATGCTGGCCAAGAAAAACACGTTTACGGACTTCATTGCGGTGGCGGATGACCTCATCGCGCGCCGAGTGACCACGCCTTCACAACTTGTTGCTGAAGGTGGCTCGGCCGGTGGCCTGCTCATGGGCGCGGTGGCAAACATGGCGCCGGATAGGTTTAAGGCCATCGAGGCGAACGTGCCCTTCGTCGACCCGCTGACGTCCATTCTCATGCCGGAGCTACCACTCACGGTGGTGGAGTGGGAGGAATGGGGCGACCCGTACCACGATCCGGAGGTCTACGACTACATGGCCTCCTATGCGCCATACGAAAACATCGCTCCGCAGAAATACCCGAATATTCTGGCGTTGACCTCGCTCAATGACACCCGCGTGCTGTATGTTGAGCCGGCGAAGTGGGTGGCCAAGCTGCGTGACGTTGCCACCGGCGGCGAATTCCTCCTCAAGACGGAGATGGCCGCCGGCCACGGTGGTGTGTCCGGACGCTATGCCCAGTGGCGGCAGGCGGCTTTCGAGTACGCGTGGTTGATCAACCAGGCCACGGGTGTCGAGGCCTAGGGACCACTTACGGCGTGTGGCTCATTAGGCACCCAGCGGCCTAGGCCGCCCATGTGGGGGAGCTCCGAATCTCTCAGCGCGCGCCGGGGCGGTGGCTGTGCGATAATTTTCCTTATGCATGGCCACCTTCTGGTTTCGATTTCCAGTATTTTTAATGACACCCGAAGCCAAGCCTCCGATCTGCTCAAGCAGTTCGATAAAGCTGACGTTCCTGTCTCTTTGCTGGTGGCGCCGCACATCGACGGCAATTGGCACCTAGCTAAAGACGCGGCGACGCAATCCTGGCTTCGCGAGCAGGCCGAATCGGGCCGCGTGCTTATTCTCAATGGCTTTGACCAAGCGGTCCAGGGCCGCCGTGCGGAGTTCGCCAACCTGGATGCGCACGAGGCACGTTTGCGCCTCAAGGGCGCGACGCGACAGATGGCCAAGATCGGCTTTGAGCCGACCATCTTTGCACCGCCGCGCTGGCGAATGTCGGAGGGAACACTAGAAGTCCTTCCCGAGTTTGATTTCGACTTTGCCGCCTCCACCCGTGGCATCCACGACCTTCGCACAGGCGAGCTCCACCAAGCCCGCAATCTGTCCTTTGGTGAGGGCTTCGGTTCGGCAAAGTGGTGGCGCCGCAACATTATTCGCGCAGCAGAGCGCTCTGCACAGCGCGGCAACACCGTGCGCCTGTCAATCTCTGGCCGCAACCTCGATGACCGTAAGGTAGTTGCTGATTTCCTTAAGGCCGCCGAGCGCGCCATGGCAGCAGGTGCCCGCCCCGCTGACTATTCCGTTTTCACGCACGCCGAATAGCCCACCAACCTCTTTTTCTTTTCTAGCGCGTACTCGATACAACATGGGGAAGTTGGAGACTCCACGACTCGGTGGTGTTGCGTCAACTTCTACTTGGAAAAGCTAGTTCTTGTGGCTAACTTCAAACAGATCATCGCGATGTGCATTGAAGGTGATGGGGTCTTTACAGGTTTACAGCCAACTGCCCGTGTAAACACATGCAGATAAGCGTTTGGCGCTCTTGGGGCAGAGGTTTAAAAGCGTTCATTTGTTTGAAAATGATGTTTTGCTGCTGTCATTAAATGCGCCAGCTTCTCATACGGGCGCGTACGAAAGTACGGTTCCCTCTCGAATTAGGTGTGGTTCATTGAAAAGCGTGTGCCCCCGGGAGGTTTCCCTGGGGGCACGTGCGTGTTTCTCTTAGCTCTTTAGAACCAAGAAAGTTAGGGCCAATCTACTTAACAACAATCTTTACCATTACCGGCTCGTCATTCACGGTTACTTCCTGACTACCCTCGAGCGCTCGCGCGGAGGAAAGACTGGAAAGCCCTGAACAAGATGCGTTGATGGTATGCGAACCAGGTTCCAACGCGTAGAAGTACACGCCTTTGGCATTAGTCGTGTGTACCTTTTCCTGCGAAAGGCCAAGAAGCTTACATTCGCCTGCCGGGTTACCACTGGAGGTTACAACGCGAATCGTTGATTCTCCTGCATTAGGCTTGGACTGCCCATCGTTGGGGAGGCCTTGGCCGACACTGATTGCAACAACTAGGGAAATAATGCCCAGAACGGTACCAATGAGTCCGAGAAGGTTACTTGGGTTATTAATGAGAGCTTGAACCTGAGCTGGAACCGGGATCTGTGGTTGCATTGTTTTGGATCTCCTTAATGTCATTGAAGGTATTTAGCATGCTTGGGCTTATACGTAGGGCACTGTTTTCAGGGCAGCCGAGATCGCTGATGCCATGCGTGTGAATGCCGATGGCAGCGTTGTCTGTGGCATAGACCGGAGAACCGCTTTGTCCGCCTGTGGTGTCTAAGCTATAGCAAAGTCGAGTTTGGGTTCCTGGATGAAGGATTCCGAAGAGAGAACTTCATGAGTGTCCTTTGCAGGAGAGAGATGATTTGTGGGGTGAGCTGGGGTAAGTCCCTTTCACCTTGTAGTGAATTATGAGGCATCGAAAAGGAGCCTGCAACCGTCAGGCGGTTTGATGTTGCCTTGTGCTCCCCCCCAAAAAAAGGGGAGGGGTGGCCTCTTGTTTCATCGGGTCCGGCTGGTCTCTATTCAGATTCGGTTGGGGCGCAGGCCGCGCCGATGATGCCAAGCGCAGCCAGCAGGCCGAGGCCACCGACGGCGTACTGAGCTTCGCGCGGGATGTTGCGGGTCATCGACTCAATCTGCTTCCGGACAGGCTCGAAGCCCGGGATGTTGAACTGCGTGTTGGCAAACCCAAGGAAGGCAACCGGAATGGCGAGGGCTGCGGGGATGGTGAGGCCGAGGGCAGTCGGCAGGCAGTGCTCGCCGGCAGAAGAACCGGAGCTGTGAGTTGGCTTGGTGTCAACCTTGTCGTCATCGTCGGTCTGATCCGGCTCCTCCGACGGAGCCGGCTCCTCAGACGGGTCCGGCTCGTCGGTCGTGGTGCAGTCCTTGAGCTGGTTATCGGTGCGCTTCACCGTCGCAAGGTTAAAGCCCACCTTGACCGGGTCGTGGTCGGAGGAGCGGTAGGGGTTATCGGCCTCGAAGACATCGCCGCCGGTGTAGTTGCGGCGGGAGTATTCCATGGCGATGGGCTCGTCAGAGTTGATGTTCCAGGTCTGCGCGGCCTGCGCATCGACGTGCTCGTTGGCCAGGATGTGGTCCAGGGAGCCGAGGCGGCCGGAGAACTGGTAGGAGGCCACGTTCTGCCAGTCCTCTTGCGCATTGAGCTCTTCCACCGGGATGGTGTAGCCCGCATTGCGGAAGACGGAGATGGCATCTTCCTTGGAGTAGGTGTTCAAATCACCCATGACAAAGGTGGCCTTCTTCTGCCACTGCGGTTGCTTGGCCAGCCCGTCGAGGACGGCCTGGGCGTGGGCGTTGCGCACGTTGGGGTTGTTGCCTTGGCCGTCGCCGGTATCGGCATCACCGTTCGCTACCGATCCCTTGGATTTGAAATGGTTGGTCACCACCACGAAGGAATCGGGACCTTCAACAGCGCACCTATCGGAAACAGGCTGGAACTCCGCGGCGAGCGGGGTGCGGGCGGTGCCCTTGAAGCGGGCGTCCTCAAGCAAGGTGGCCTCACCCACCGGCTTAACGCGGTCCTTCTTGTAGATGATCGCGGTGCGGATGACGTCCGTATCGGCTGACGCGTTCGCCGGGGCCTTGACGTAATCCCACTTCTCAGAACCCGCGCGGGAATTGAGCTCACCCACGAGGTACTTCACGGCGTCATCGTAGGAGCCACCCACGGTATTCGCGGCATTCTCGATCTCAGACAGGCCAATGACATCGGCATCAAGGCCCTCCAGCGCGGTGAGGATCTTGCCCTTCTGGTCATTGAACGCGGACTCGGACCACGCACCGCGGAAGGTCCCGCTATCGGAGCCCACGCCGTTGCCAAAGCGGTCCTTGTACGCCTTTGCGCCGTTGTCTTCGCCCAAGTTGATGAAGAAATTCAGCACGTTAAACGCCGCCACGGTGTAATCGCCAGCCACCTGCGGGGCCTCTGGACGGGCCGGGTCCCACGTAATCGGCAGGTCCGCGGCGGCAGAGTCACCGGTAATCATCGCGGTGGGTTGGAAGCGCCACTGCTCGTGACCGTAGCCCAGGATGACGCCGGAGTCCGCGAACTCTACCTGGTTGGTGGTGCGGATGGTCTTGACCTCCGAGCCGTTCTGCATGATGTAGGGCAGCTTCGTCGAGGCGCCATCACGGGAGAAGTCGCGGGTGGAGCCGTCGTCCAAAATGACGTACTTCGCCGCGTTAGCAGCCTCCATGTCCTTTTGCTCTTGGGTGCCCGGGGAGACGATGTCGGTGGGCTGACGCAGAGCTTCCGTGCCCGGAGCCAAGCCCAGCTCGCCGTAGCGGTTGAGACCGTAATTGTCGGTCACGGTGTGCACGCCCGGCTTGAGCAGCATGGACTCGAGCTTCTCCCGCTCCTCATCACCTTCCGGCAGGGCATCGATGGCCAGCGGGGTGACGGCGGGGAGGGCGTCGGAAAGCACAGAGCCATTGCTCAACGCGATTTGAGTCTGCCCAAAGTACTCATCAACGGTGCCGGTGACCTCGACGGACTCCCCAATTTCTGGGTAGAAGCCGGTGCCACCGGTGTAGACGAAGACTGCCTCAGATGCCTCGGTCGGCGCGGTCTGGCCCGTGCCCGGGGTCTGGATGGTGAAGCCGTTGAGGGATTTCTCGCCCTGCCATACCGCGGTCACCACACCCTGGGTAGAGACGTTCTGGCCCTTGAGCGGGGACTGTGCGCCGGTGCCCTGGAACTCCGGGATGGTGACCGTGGAACCCGGCTCGGCCGGGGATGGGTCCGGTTGCGGGGTGGTGCCGCCGGCAGACTTCGGCGTCGGTGCTGCAGTGCTGAAGTCGGCGGCATTGTCGTCGGTGTCGGTGCCCTCGGCGTCCCGCTGCGCAGAGGTGGAGTTGTTCAGGGCTTGGGCGGGGGAGCCCTCGCTAATCGACGCCTCCCCATACCCCACGAGGTCCACCTCGGCACCGGAGGCGTCGTAAAGCTTGACCGAGCCTTTGGAGCCGGACAGGTTCAGGTTCCCCTCTACATCAGGGGAAGGAAGCGGCTCCCCGGTGTCGCCGCCACCTTCCTGGATGAGGAAGTAGCCCCCAGCCGGGAGGGAGCCGGACAGCTCGTGTTTTCCGCCTGAGTTGCCAGAAGCGGATAGGTACTCCACGGACCAGCCAGTGAGGTCGAGGTCAGCGGAGGTGGGGTTATAAAGCTCGATGAAATCCTTAGTAAACGCCGCCCCCTTGTTGCCGCCGCCACCGTAGACCTCAGAGATAACGGCGTTGGAGCCGTCCGCCGCCGCACCGGCCTGAGGTGCGACGATGCAGGTAGAGACAAGAGCAGCGATGGCGAGTGAGCCAATGCCTTTGAGATACATGAGAGGTTCCTTGGATAGGTGAGAACAGGACAATGCATCTCGTTCTACCCGGGTTTCGCACCGAGTGATACCGGAGCGCACTAGGTGAGCTGGGGGTTAAGGTGGGATTCCCCAAGAATTCTTCAGCCGTTTGGTTTGAATTCATCACCCCCAAAGATTCCGAATCTTTCTTGCCGGCGGGATAGACTGGCGGGGCACCTATACTCACGCACAGTAAGGCAAAAATTTTCATGGCTCGTGTAGTTGTCAATGTCATGCCCAAGGCCGAGATTTTGGACCCGCAAGGTCAGGCCGTTGTTCGCGCGCTGGGCCGCCTGGGGGTTGCTGGTGTCAGCGACGTGCGCCAGGGCAAGCGCTTTGAAATTGAAGTCGATGATTCGGTCAGCGCCGAGGAGTTGGAGAAGGTGGCTTCCACCCTGCTGGCCAACACCGTGATCGAGGACTACGAGGTCATCCAGTAATGAAGATCGGCGTTATTACCTTCCCCGGCACGCTTGACGACGTCGACGCGGCCCGCGCCGCCCGCACCGCCGGCGCCGAAGTCGTGTCCCTGTGGCATGCGGACGAGGACCTGCGCGGCGTCGATGCCGTCGTGGTTCCCGGCGGTTTTTCTTATGGCGATTACCTGCGTTCCGGCGCGATTTCGGCGCTCGCCCCGGTAATGCGCGCGGTCGTCGATGCCGCTAACAAGGGCATGCCGGTGCTCGGCATCTGCAACGGCTTCCAGATTCTGACGGAAGCTGGCCTGTTGCCCGGCGCCCTGACCCGTAACCAGGGCCTGCATTTCCACTGCGTGGATACCTACCTCGAGGTGGAGAACGCACAGACCTCCTGGACCAGCGAGTTTGAGCAGGGGCAGCGCATCCTCATCCCGGCGAAGCACGGCGAAGGCCGTTTCCAGGCGGATGCGGAGACCGTGGAGCGCTTGGAGGGCGAGGGCCGCGTGGTCTTCCGCTATACCGATAACTTCAACGGCTCCATCAATGGCATTGCCGGCATCACCAACGAGGCCGGCAACGTAGTGGGGCTGATGCCGCACCCGGAGCATGCCATCGATCTTCTCACCGGCCCGTCCACCGACGGTCTGGGTTTGTTTGTGTCCGCCCTCAAGGTCGTCGCTTAACCCGCGCCGACGGTTAAAGGAGAAACAATGACCGTACACAACGACACCGTCGAGCAGGCATCCGCGCAGCCTGAACTGGACCAGCCCTACCGCGAATTGGGCCTGAAGGATGACGAATACGCGCACATCCGCGAGATCCTGGGTCGCCGCCCGACCGATGCCGAGCTGACCATGTACTCGGTGATGTGGTCGGAGCACTGTTCTTATAAGTCCTCCAAGGCGCACCTGCGCTACTTTGGCGAGACCATGACGGAAGAGATGGGCTCCAAGATCCTCGCTGGCATCGGTGAGAACGCCGGCGTGGTGGACATCGGAGACGGCAACGCCGTGACCTTCCGCGTGGAAAGCCACAACCACCCCTCCTACGTGGAGCCGCACCAGGGCGCCGCGACGGGCGTGGGCGGCATCGTCCGCGACATCATGGCCATGGGCGCGCGCCCGATTGCCGTGATGGATCAGCTGCGCTTCGGCCCGGCGGATGCGCCCGACACCAAGCGCGTTCTGCCCGGTGTCGTCGACGGCATTTCGCACTACGGCAACTGCTTGGGCTTGCCCAACATTGGCGGCGAAACCGTTTTTGATGAATCTTATGCTGGTAACCCGTTGGTCAACGCGCTATGCGTGGGCACGCTGAAGGTCGAGGACCTCAAGCTGGCCTTCGCCTCCGGCACCGGAAACAAGGTGATACTTTTCGGCTCGCGCACCGGCCTCGACGGCATCGGTGGCGTGTCCGTGCTGGCGTCTGACACCTTCGAGGATGGCGCGGAGCGCAAGCTGCCGGCTGTCCAAGTGGGTGACCCGTTCGCGGAGAAGGTTCTCATCGAGTGCTGCCTGGAGCTGTACAAGTCCGGCATCGTGGTGGGCATCCAGGATTTGGGCGGTGCGGGCTTGGCCTGCGCCACCTCCGAGCTGGCTGCGTCCGGCGACGGCGGCATGGAGATCAACCTGGACAACGTCCCGCTGCGTGCGAAGAACATGACCGCAGCAGAGATCCTCGCTTCCGAGTCCCAGGAGCGCATGTGCGCCGTGGTGACCCCGGAGAACGTGGAGAAGTTCAAGGAGATCTGCGCGCACTGGGACGTCACCTGCGCCGAGATCGGTGAGGTCACCACCGGCAAGCACCTCATCATTCGCCACCAGGGCGAGGTCGTCGTCGATGCCCCGGCACACACCATCGCCAACGAGGGCCCGGTGTACGACCGCCCGTACGCACGCCCGGAGTGGCAGGATGCGCTGCAGGAATTCGAGGGCGTCGAGAAGCAGGACATCACTGTGGCGCTCAAGAAGCTCGTGGCCTCCCCGGCACTGTGTTCACGTGATTTCATCACTGAGCAGTATGACCGCTACGTGCGCGGCAACACCGTGCAGTCCCACCACGCGAACGCTGGTGTTCTTCGCATTGATGAGGAGACCGGCCGCGGTATCGCGGTGTCGGCTGACGCGTCTGGCCGCTACACCAAGCTGGACCCGAACATGGGCGCACGCCTGGCTCTGGCGGAGGCCTACCGCAACGTCGCCGTCACCGGCGCCCGCCCGGTCGCCATCACCAACTGCCTCAACTATGGCTCCCCGGAAAACCCGGACGTCATGTGGCAGTTCCGCGAGTCCGTGCACGGGCTTGCCGACGGCGCCGTGGAACTCGGCATCCCCGTCTCCGGTGGCAACGTCTCCTTCTACAACCAGACCGGCGAGGAGCCGATCTTGCCGACGCCTGTCGTGGGTGTCCTGGGCGTCATCGACGACGTCCATAAGTCCATCGGCAACGAGCTCGGCCTTGTGGAGGAGCCGGAGGTTCTCGTGCTCCTGGGTGAGACCAAGGATGAGTTCGGCGGTTCCATCTGGCAGCAGGTGAGCGCTCACGAGCAGGGCCATGAGGCGAAGAACGGGCTCAACGGTTTGCCGCCGCAGGTCGACCTGGCTAATGAGCAGCGCCTCGCTGACTTCTTCGTGGGCAACGAAGGCCTGACCGCCGCTCACGATATCTCCGAAGGCGGCCTCGCCGTCACCGCGTTCGAGATGGCCAAGCGCAGCGGCGTGGGCCTGAACCTGGATCTGTCCAAGGTCCACGAGTCCGCCTTCGTGGCCGCCTTCTCCGAGTCCGCCTCCCGCGTGCTCGTGGCAACGACCGCTGACCGCGTCGACATGCTGCTGCACCGCGCTGAGGAGTGCGGCGTTCCGGCCGTCGTCATCGGCCAGACCACCGACAACGGTGAGCTGGAGCTGGGCGGCGAGTCCGTTGCTGTTTCCGAGTTGCGCGAAGCTTGGGCGGCGACCCTGCCGGACCTCTTCGGTCACGCGGTGGGTGCCAACTCCGTCGTGGAGTAAGCGACACCTACAGCACTGCAACCGGGCAGGGTTCTCGCCAAGGCGAGGCCCTGCCCGGTACCTTTTTATCCCTTTATATCTTTTATATCTTCGTCATTTGACGAGCTCAGAGGTAGTCATTAATCCACCAAGACTGGCCGAAGCGAAGATTGTGAGCATGCCGCGAGCCGTGAGGTGACGGCTTTCTAGGAACCAACTAATTAAGCACCGATGGTGCGGGCGATGGTCTGGTCCCAGCTCAGCTTCATCGTTCTAGGGAAGTTGCTGTCAACTGGCTCGCAGGACTCACCATATTCACTTGGGTCCGTAGCTCCCAAGGTACGAGAAGAGCCTAAAGCGTTTCTTCGTCCCAATTGCTGTGAATACCGATACTGGCTTTTTCGACAAGTGGATTGGTGAGGAAGTGCTCGTCAAGTAAAGCCACTATTTTGTTGGGCCAGGTTGATCCGGGAGAGACGGTCCTCAGTAAATGCGCCATGATAATCAAAGCACCAAATAGCCTTTCACTTTGATTCTCTGGCAGGAGGTATAGGTTCCCATTGTTACGGATCGCTTCAGTAGGAGCCGGAGCAAAAGAACGATTCCAGAGCCTACCGTGGTGCGCGCAGGTATTCCGAATAACAGTTAGCTGCTCGAGCCAACTCGCCAGCGGATGTTTCTTCTTAAGCCTTTGCTTCTGATTCCTGTTCAAACTGGAGAAGTTGATCTTTATTTCCAGCGCTTCCGAAATCGATCGTTGATCGTTGGATCCTAAGCCTGCATAGAGCTTTGAAATGTCCGAAAAATCGAGCACTTCAGCCATAACCCACATGGGATACTGTCCACCGTATTGTTCAATGTAGTGTTTCACGGCGTCGTTCTTCTTCGCCCTCGCGAGTCGTCCATACGCTGTACTCAGCCACGACACGTGGTCAAAGTTTGGCCGAAAGTCGTCTGAGCGGAGGTAGAAAGTAGGATCATTGGGGTGTCGAGCACACAGCAGTTCGACGAGCTTGGTTCGCATCGCTACTTCGATTCGCTCCATTCCGTCATGGATTAAGGTACGGAGTTTCCTATCGGCTTCATATAAGGAGATGACGTGTGCAAAGTCGGTACCATCGACGAAGTGACTAGAACGACTAGTTCCGTCTTCATTGAATTGTCTGGCTGGATACCAATAGGCAGAAAGCCGGTAGTAGCTAACGTGTGAAAACCATTGTTTAGCTAAAGCTCTGTCGATTTTCATGCCACGGCTCCGCAGTCGAATAATATGCTCGTCAATGGTCGTTGCTGGCTTGAGCGATGAAGACATGGGAAGCCAATCTGGAGAGGGGACGAGTTGTTGTGGGGATCGGATCGGCGGAACGGTGCAAATAGAGATCCAGCCCACTCCGAGTTTCCGAAGAGAAACCGGGCGGGCTGAACTATTAACCAAAATTTTACCGTAGGACCTTGAAATGCGTCAATCCCACTTTTCAGGTAGACGCGCCCGAAGTGAGGCGGCCACCTGTTACTACTTAAGCGCCGATGGTGCGGGCGATGGTCTGGTCCCAGCTCAGCTTCATCTGGTGGGAGAAGAGGTTGAAGGTGTGCGAGCCCTGGGGGCTGAAGTAACGGTTCACTCGCACCCCGGCACTGCGGGCGTTGCGGGTGAATTCCTCTGAGCACTGGTTAGCAACCGTCTCTACCGCGCGGGGTCCGAGCCATTGGCCGGGGTTATTGGTCCCATCGATGGGACCCGGGGTGCCGGAGGCCGAGCCCACGAAGACCTCGACGTCGCGCAGGCGCCCAGGGTTGGCGTTGGGGTCGTGCTCGAACCACTGCGGGGAGCCCGGCAGGCCCCACGCATTGAAGGAGGAACCGCCGCCATAGGCGATCATCGCGGTGGAGGTGGGGAAGCCAATCGCACCGGAGCGCACCGGGCAGCCGGAGTAGGAGGCCGCTGCTTTGTAACGCTGTGGGGCGTGGCCGGCGATGTCGAGTGCGGCGCCGCCCGTGGAAGAAATGCCGCCGATGGCATCGCGGCCGGTGCCGTGGAATTCGGCGTCGATCAGCGGGGGCAACTCAGCGGTCATATAGGTGTTCCACTTGTTGACTCCCAGGATGGGATCCTCGGCATTCCAATCGGTGTAGAGGGAATAGGCGCCGCCGAGCGGCATAACGACGTTGACGTTCTTGCCCACGGCCCAATTACGGATATCAGAGTGGGTCATCCAGTTCATGCCCGCCTGGCCGCCCTCTACACCGGGCAACAGGTAGAAGGATGGGCGCGGCTTATCGCCCTCGGGGAGTAGGACGTTATTAGAAATCACCGCACGATTGGCCGGGGACCACACGTCTACCACCCAGTGGTTGCCACCCATGTGGCGCTTTGAGGTAATGAAGGCCTTGTCACCGAGCCAGGGCTGCGGGTTGGTCACGCGCGAGGAAACCTCGCCGATGGTGCTGGACTGTGCGGAAGCGGAGCCGGCGCCTGCCGACGCCGCCCCCAGCGCCACCATGGCAGCTGCGAACAGCGCCGCGGTGCGGCGAGAGCGTGAGACAAAGGAAAGCATAATGTGGGTAGTTTACGTGGCCAGCGCCCTCGAACTGCAAATATTGGAAGAAAAACTGGTGAAAACTGTTGCTCCACCCTTGTCTGCCACAATGCTCGTCCGTATAGTTACGGGTACGTAAGTTTTGGGAGTGAATGCGTTATACGCATGACCCGCATCTCAGGCAAGGCAAGGCCCCCACTATGAACGCACCCAGTGCTCAGAAATCGTCCCCGCAAGAATTTCCAGTTGAAGAAGGCTCTGTGCAGGAAAACAGCACGATAGAGCAGCTCATCCAGCGCACGTACTGGATGGCGGACCGCGGCCCGCGCCCATTAACGCGCGGCTGGGGGCACTTCTTTGCGGCCATTGCCTCCCTGATCGCATCGACGGTTCTGATTACCTTTGCGTGGATGACGCTGCCGTGGTGGCAGGGGCTCGCGGTGACGGTCTACGGCGTCGGCGTGGTGGGCCTCTTTACGGTCTCGGCGTTGTACCACCGCTGGCCGTGGGTATCCATGCGCGCGGTGCAATGGTGGCGGCGCGCTGATCATGCGACGATTTCGGTGTTTATCGCGGCGACCTACACGCCCTTGTGCGCCATCGTGCTGGAGCCAACGCAGGCATTATGGATGCTGACCTCGGCGTGGGTGGGCGCCATCATGGGCGTCATCTTGAATCTGGTGTGGATTAATCACCCGCGCTGGCTGGACGTGGTGGTCTACCTCGTGCTGGGCTGGCTCATCCTGCCGCTATTGCCGAACCTGTGGCAGTCCGCGGGTCCGGCCGTCGTGTGGCTTCTCTTTGCCGGCGGCGTGGTCTATTCAGTAGGTGCGTTGATGTACGGCTTCAAGTGGCCGGGGCGCAACGCGCGTTGGTATGGCTACCACGAACACTTCCACACCGCGACGATTGCCGCGGCGGTGGTGCACATGGTAGCCATCTGGATGGTTGTTGCGGGCTAACCGCATACGGGGGCTAGCTTTATGGGCGCTATGGAAGGTGCCTATTCGGAGTTGGTGAGGTCCTCCGCGAGGGGGAATTCGACGACTAGGCCTTGGCACAGCACGCGTGCGTTAGGGTTGCCATCCCACGTGGGGTTGAAACCAACAGCGCGCAGCGCTTCGACAAGTAGCTCGCCAACGGCCACAGGTGTGCTGAGCTCGGCATCGGTTTTCATCGTGCCGAAACCAAAGAAGAGGTCTCCGGTGTGAATCAACCTGTCGACGTCCTGTATGTGGCAATAAACATATCCTGCGGCACCGTCTTCTTCCGCCTTTTCGGCGCCGCATTCAGCGCCGTCGGAGGCGTCCCAGCCCTCGTCGAAGCTGAAGGCTAGGTTGCGCTGTTGCAGCTCATCGCGGAGGGCGTCGAGGCGCTGTGCGTCTGCGGACTTCTCTGTGACCTTCTGTGCGTACTTAGCGGCAACTTCGTCAATGATGGAATCGAAATCTTCCGGGAAGGGATCCGTGCGCACTGTCGTCCACTCGGAAGGATCGTCGAGAAGCTCAATAAAGTCGTTGTGAATGTCCTGGCGTGAATGGCCGTGGCACAGATGCAGCGAGATGTCGTTGCGAAGGGTTCCGGAGACCAAGATGTCTTCGGAAGGCGGGAAGGAACTGGAGAACATGGAGTGTGGTGTGGTCATGCCTGTGGATGGTAGATGCGTGATGCTGACAGTCGTTGAAAGCAGGGAGGGCACCCCGCCGGATGGCGGAGGTGCCCTCGAGATGCGTGGCGTGACTAGACGTGGAGCGGATCCACGCCGGCCTCGGTGAGCATCGGGATGTTGTGGACCTCGGGCGGAACGCCGAAGGCATCCACGAGAACGACGGACCACGGTGCGAGCGAATCGACGAGGTCGTTAATGGCAGCGCGGGCGGCCTTCATGCGGCCTGCCGGAATCAGGTTGTGCTCCTGGTACCAGCCCGCGTGCTGAACCAAGGTGTCGAAGACGAAGAGGTGGCGCAGCTGCTCGAAGACCTGGCGTGCCAGCGAACCTTCCTCAAGGCGCTCTTCTGCCTCAATCATGGCCTGGACCAACAAGGTATCCACGCGGGCCCAGCCGGCGGCGATGAGGTGATCCTGGCATTGGTCCACGATGGCAGCGGCCTGCACCTTATCGGCCTTGCGGGCCGGCTGGATGCGGCGCACGAGGGAGAAGAGGATGGACTGGGCGCGGTCGTCGATCAGCTTGGCCTGGTAGGTGGCGTCGAAAAGCGAGGCTTCTGAAGGATTCACGCGGTCCACCAGGCCTTGCAAGCGAGTAGTGAATCCGTAGCGACGGCGAACCACATCGGTGGCGGTGGTGGCCGCGTACTTCACGGTGTCCCATGGGCTCATATCATTCATCGCGCGACCGTAAGCGGTGAGCAGGTTCTTGCCCACCATCTGAATGAGCACAGTGTTATCGCCCTCGAAGGTGGCGAAGACATCAGAATCGGCGCGGTAGGTGGTCAGGCGGTTTTCGGACATGTAGCCGGCGCCACCGCAGGCCTCGCGGCACTCTTGGATGGTGCGGGTGGCGTGCTGGGTCTGTGCGGATTTGATGGCAGCTGCCAGGGATTCCATCTCGCGGGAGGCAAACTTCTGCTCTTCGGTCGGCTCCGTCACAGACCAGGTGCCAGCCTCGTGCTGATCGTTTTGCTCCTGGTAGCGCTCCAGAATCTGGTTGTAGAGCAGGTGCAGCGCGTACGTGCGGGCAAGTGGAATGAGCAGGCGGCGGCGGTGCTGGCGGTGCTCAATGAGGCGCTTCTCAGCGCCGGTCGCGCCCTCGAACTGACGGCGGCGGTTGGCGTAGCGAATCGCAATGTCTAGGGAAGCCTCGGTGGCGGCGCCCGCTGCGCCGGATACGCCGATGCGGCCGCGGATGAGAGTGCCCAGCATGGTGAAGAAGCGAGCGTTCTTGGACTCGATGGGGGAGGAGTACTTGCCCTTCTCGTCCACATCGGCGAAGCGGTTGAGCAGGTTTTCGCGCGGCACGCGGACGTTGTCGAAGCGCAGGGTGCCATTATCGACGCCTACCAAACCACCCTTGTGGCCATGATCGCCCAAGGTCACGCCTGGCAGCTCGTTGCCTTCCTCGTCGCGGATAGGGACGATGATGGCGTGGACGCCGTGGGAGCGGCCGTCGCTATCCGGGGTGATGAGCTGGGTGAAGACGACTGCGGCGCGGCCATCCTTGGCGGCGTTACCGATGTAGTTCTTCACCGCGGAATCGGAAGGGGTGTTGATGATGAACTCATCGGTTTCCGGGTCGAAGGTGGCGGTGGTCTCGAGAGATTGCACATCGGAGCCGTGTCCGCGCTCAGTCATGGCGAAGCAGCCCGGCAACTCCAGGCTGGCGGCCTTCTTAACCCACTCGAGGTGGCGCTCGGTGCCTAGCTGATCCAGCGCACCGCCCCACAGGCCCCACTGCACACCGGACTTAATCGCTAGCGAACCGTCGACCCATGCCAAGCCTTCGAGGGTGAAGGTGGAGAGATTTGGCTTGCCGGCACCGCCGTGCGCGCGGCGCAGGCCGTGGTTGAATCCGCCGAAGTCACGAACCTTGGAGAGGTTCTCAAAGGTGTGTTGGCGCTGCTCCGCCATGGGCAGATCCGGGTTCGGGAAGAGCGAAGGATCGTTGAGGAAGGTGCGCAGCTCCTGGCGGAAGGCGGCGTGTGGGCCGTCGAGAAGCGCGGCAAGTTCGGTGGCAACAGCAGGCTTCGGGGTGGTGGGCAGGCGGTGTGGGCTGCGGGCCTCGGCCTTGGGAGCGTCGGTGGTGGCCTGGTTGTTGAGCTCCGGGGAGATGGACTTTTTGTCAGCGGAAGACTTGGTCAGTGGCATGAGTGGTCCTTTCTGGGAGGCTTTTCTTAACGTTCGACGATGGCTGCGACGCCTTGGCCGCCGGCGGCGCAGATGGAAATGAGGGCCCGTCCGCCGCCGTTTTCTTCGAGAATCTTGGCGGTGGTGGCGAGGATTCGGGTGCCGGTGGCGGCGAAGGGGTGGCCGGCGGCCAGGGAGGAGCCCTTGACGTTGAGCTTGGCGCGGTCAATGGGGCCTAGCGCGGACTGCAAACCGAGGCGCTCGCGGCAGTAGGTCTCGTCCTCCCATGCGGACAGGGTGGCCAAGACCTGGGAGGCGAAGGCCTCGTGGATCTCGTAGAAATCGAAATCTTGCAGGCTTAGGTTGTTGCGCTCGAGCAGGCGCGGGACCGCGTAGGTGGGGGCCATGAGCAGGCCGTCGGGACCGTGGACAAAGTCGACGGCCGCGGTCTCTGAGTCCACGAGGAAGGCACGGGGCTCGATGTTGTGCTCGGCCGCCCATTCCTCGGAGCTGAGGAGGGCGACGGAGGCGCCGTCGGTCAGCGGCGTGGAATTGCCTGCGGTCATCGTGGCCTGCGTGCCGTGTTGCTCGGCATCGCGCTTGCCAAAGACCGGCTTGAGCTTGGCCAAGGACTCCAAGGAGGAATCCGGGCGCAGGTTGGTATCGCGGTTGACGCCGAGGAAGCCCGTGGTGAGGTCTTCAAAGAAGCCCTCCTCCCAAGCCTTGTGGAGGTTCTGGTGGGAGGCGAGTGCCAACTCATCCTGGGTCTCGCGGCCGATGCTCAGTTCGCGGGCGGTGATGGCGGCGTGCTCACCCATGGAGAGTCCGGTGCGCGGCTCACCGTTCTGTGGCTGTTCCGGGGCCAGCTGCGAGGGGCGGATAGAGCCTATGAGCTGGGCGCGCTGAGCGGCCGTCTTGGCGCGGGTGAGGTTGAGCAGCGTGCGGCGCAGCGTGTCATTAACGGCCAGCGGGGCATCCGAGGTGGTGTCCGTTCCGCCCGCGATGCCGGCGGAGATGCGCCCTTGGGCGATGGCATCGCCGACGTGGATAGCTGCCGCAAGAGAAGTGCAGCAGGCCTGTTGTACATCGATGGCGGGGGTTGTGGAGTCGAGGGCGGAGCCTAGAACGACCTCGCGGGTGAGGTTGAAATCGCGGGAGTGCTTGAGTACAGCGCCGGCGGCGACGAGGCCGAGGCGTTCGTCGTGAAGCCCGTAACGTGCGACGAGTCCATCCAGCGCACTGGTGAGCATGTCTTGGTTGGACGCGTGGGCGTACTGCTTATTGGAACGAGCAAAGGGGATGCGGTTGCCACCCAGGATGGCTACGCGGTGCGGGGGGTTGGTCATTAAAAGCTCCTTCGCGAGTGGTCTCGTGCGAATCATCCCAGCGGGAGGGGGTAGCAACCCGGCTGTTCGTTTCGCGTCACAACTAAAGTGATATTGTTAGTTCTATCACTCAATTAACTAACCTTGCAACCAGCTCAACAAAGCTCGCAAGGTTGTGAAGAATCGAGAAAGGAACATGCCAGCCTATGCCGAACGTCACAATTGCTGAGAAGCTCATCAACTCACCGCTCGCCGCCAAAGCAGGAGTACCCCAAGGCCACCCCCTGCGCCGCCACAAGGCTGGGGAACCAGCGCTCGATGGCCCCATCGTCATTGGCGGCCAGGGGCGCATCGCTGAGTTTCTGAGTTCCCAGCTAGCCGTGGACTACCAGGTCATCAATGCTTCCGCGGAGGCGAAGCGCGCCGCCCTCGTCTTCGACGCCACCGGCCTGGAGACCCCAGAACAGCTGCGTGAGCTCTATGACTTCTTCAACCCACAGATGCGCAACCTTCTGCCGTGCGCGCGCTTGGTGGTCATCGGCACCACCCCGGAAGCTGCGGACACCATTGACGCCCGCATCGCCGCCCGCGCACTCGAAGGGTTCACCCGTTCCCTGGCCAAGGAAATGCGCAAGGGCGGCACCGTGAACTTGGTCTGGGCAGACCCTGCTGCCACCGCAGAGGTGGAGTCCACGCTCCGCTTCTTCCTGTCTGGGAAGTCGGCCTTCGTGGACGGGCAGGTTGTGCGCGTCAGTGCCCAGGGACACGATTCTCCGGCAACCAATGGCGAAGCGCAGAACTGGGAGCAGCCGCTCGACGGGCGGCTGGCGGTGGTGACCGGTGCTGCCCGCGGCATCGGCGCCACCATTGCTGAGGTGCTGGCGCGCGATGGTGCCAGCGTCATCTGCATCGACGTTCCGCAGGCCAGCGAGCATTTGGCCAAGACCGCGAACAAGGTCAAGGGCACCGCGCTGCCCCTCGACGTCACCGACCCCCAGGCCGCAGACAAGATTGCCCAGCACGCGCAGGAGCGCCACGGCCGAGCCATTGACGTCATCGTCCACAACGCCGGAATTACCCGTGACAAGCTGCTGGCCAACATGAATGAAGGCCAGTGGGACTCTGTTCTTGCCGTTAACCTCTTGGCGCCGGTTCGCATTACCGAAAGCCTCTTGGAATCCGGTTCCCTCGCCCCGGGTGCCGCAGTGATTGGTGTGTCCTCCATGGCTGGCATCTCCGGCAACCGCGGCCAAACCAACTACGCCACAACCAAGGCCGGCATCATTGGCCTCGTTGATTCCTTGCGCTCAGTGTTGGCGGAGAACGGCTCCACCATCAACGCCGTGGCGCCGGGCTTTATTGAAACCGCCATGACCGCGGCGATGCCGACCGGGCCGCGCGAGATCGGCCGCCGCCTGAACTCACTGCAACAGGGCGGCTTGCCTGTCGACGTCGCGGAGACCGTCGCCTTCTTCGCCTCGCCGGCCTCCGCGGCGGTGAGCGGCAACACCGTCCGCGTCTGCGGTCAGAACCTCATGGGAGCCTAAATGAACGTCACCACACTCAACGAGATTCCGGACCTTCCTGCTCTGTACCGCAGCCTCATGCTGGGTGCGGTCCCCATCCCCGGGCTGGGGGCGGGCAAGCGGAAGGTTGAGGACCCGCAGACCGCGTACCGCGTCGACAGTGTAGGCGTCGACACCGAGCACCTGGCTCGCTACTGCCAGGCCACGGGCCTGCGCCTGAGTAACGAGCTGCCTGCTACCTATCTCTACGCGCTGGCCTTCCCGCTTGCCATCAAGGCCATGGCGGCACCGGACTTTCCTTTCCCAGCCGTGGGCGTGGTGCATCTGTCCAACCGCATCGAGCAGAAACGCCCGCTGCGCGTCGACGAGCGCTGTGACATCGCGGTGCATGCGGAAAACCTGCGCCCCCACCGCAAAGGGTTGGTCATCGATATGGTGACCACTTACAGCGTTGGCGGCGAGGAGATCTGGCGCCAGACGTCAGTCTTCCTCGGCCAGGGGGCCAAGTTCACCAAGGACACCCCGCGCCAAGTGAGAACACGTCCGGAGGCCGAGCGCTTCCTCGACTTCCCCGGCGATGAGGCGGGAACGCCTACGGCAACGCTGCGATTTAGCCCCGAAAGCACCCGCGTCTATGCCGCGGCATCGGGCGATAAGAACCCCATTCACGTGTCCACGGTGGGTGCCAAACTCTTCGGATTCCCCGCGCCCATCGCGCACGGCATGTACACGCACGCTCGCATGCTGTCGGTGCTCGACGGCACCCTCCCCGGTGCTGTGCGCATCAGCGCGGACTTCTACAAGCCCGTCATCCTTCCGGCGACCACGGGGGTTTACGTAGCGCCCGGCGGTACCACGGACAGCGGTAGTGAAGCCCGCACCGTCACCTTGCGCAAGGCCAAGGACCCAAGCTCCCTCCACGTGGCGTGCCGGGTTGAGCCTCTAAAGTAGGCGCGGCCCAGTGGATGAGCCTCGGGCTCATCCTTTTGTTAATCCACGTGCTGGTGCTTTGGTGCCACCACCAGTGGCTTCGGGGAGTACTTGCCGCGCAGTCCGCGAAGGATGCCGGCGTGCTCCCAGAGGCGCTTGTCTTCCTCGGTGCGGGGAGTGAATTGGCGGGCAGCTAGCGGCTGCCAGTCAGCATCCATTGCCATGTAGGAGACGGTGGCGTGGATGGCGGTTTCCAGTTTTTCGCGGCCGCCGCGCGGGTTGCCCGAGCGCACGTGGACGGACATCTGCATCGAGCGGGTATCCGTGCGCATCATGCGGGCATCCACCTCGATGAGATCACCAATATGGATTGGCCGGTAGAAGCGGATGCCTCCGGCATAGACCGCGACGGTGTGCTCGCCGGACCACTCCATGGTGCAGGCAGCGCCCGCCTCATCAATCCATTCCATGGCGGTGCCGCCGTGGACGTTGCCGCCCCAGTTGACGTCGGTGGGCTTGGCCAAGAAGCGGTTGACCATGCGGGGAGCGTCGGACGGGCCGTCATAAGTCTGCTTTTCCATCTCCGCTTCGATGGCTTTGCGCAGCTCGATGCGGGATTCCGCGGCCTCCCATACGCGCTGGTGCTCAGTGGAATCCGGAACGAGCGGCGGAACGGCCATCGACTTTCCGGTCTCGGTGTCCTTGGCCACGAAGATGACGAGGCAGTCGCAGGCGCGCGTGAAGATGCCATCGCGCGGGTCGGCGGAGAGCACCTCGTTGACGATGTGCATGGAGGACCGCCCCGTCATCGCGATGCGCGAGCGTACCTCCACCAAGTGGCCCGAAGGAATTGGGCGCGTGAAGTGGATGTGGCCCACGTAGGCCGTCACGCAGTAGGTACCGGACCATTGAACCGCGCACGCATAGGCGGCCTTATCGATCCATTCCAAAACGCGACCGCCGCCAATGCCTTGGGCGCCGGCGATGGTGAGATCTGTCGGGGCGGCCATAAACCGCAGCGTGATGGAGGGGGACTTCCCGGTCGGGACAGGCTTCTTTTCTTCCGAGGAGCTTGGTGGCATGGTTGGTGACATGGATAACAAAGTATCAGGGAGTGTGCATAGCGTATGAAAAAAGCCGTTGATGCCGCCACCACCCGTGCTGCCGTCGAAGCGGTGGCGGAGTGGATCCGTGACCCTGAGAGGACCGAAAAACCAGGTCGCTCTGCTCTGGCAAAGGCCACCCGCACTACGGCCCGCCTAGTGGAGGCGGACGCGCCGGGACATTCCGTGGAGTTGCGGGTCCCCCCATTCGTGGCAGTCCAGTGCATCGCTGGTCCCCGGCATACCCGGGGTACCCCTCCGAATGTGGTGGAGATGGATCCCCTGACATGGTTGCAGCTGGCCACGGGAGTCATTGGCTGGGAGCAGGCGCTTAACGCTGGCCGCGTAGACGCCTCCGGATCCCGCTCCCACGACATCGCAGCCTGTTTGCCCGTGATTCCGTTAGTTTTCACAGGCCCAAACAGCTAGGATTGGCGCCGTGGTAGCTGAACACGTCCAGAGCATGACTAAGCCCTTGTCGACGGATCCCAGCCTGGATCCGGAACCCCGCGAAGAATGCGGAGTCTTCGGTGTTTGGGCACCAGGAGAAGAGGTTTCGAAGCTAACCTACTTCGGGCTTTTCGCCCTCCAACACCGCGGACAGGAAGCCGCCGGTATCGCGGTGGGCGATGATGATCGCATCGTCGTCTTTAAGGATATGGGCCTTGTCTCCAATGTCTTCGATGAATCCATCCTGAGCTCGCTGCATGGAAACGTGGCCGTCGGCCATACGCGTTATTCCACTGCAGGCGGCAAGGAATGGTCGAATGTGCAGCCGATGTTCGGGACGTCGCCCAGCGGTGTTGACATCGCGCTCGGCCACAACGGAAACCTAGTAAATTACCTGGAACTGCGCGCAGAGGCCGTGCGGCGTGGGCTGATCAAGCCGCAGGAAGAGTCCGTCTCGGATTCCATGTGCTTGTCCATCTTGTTGGCGGACGGCGTCAACGAGGACAACACCGTCTTTGATTCGGCCCTGCAATTGTTGCCCACGGTGAAGGGTGCATACTGCCTGACCTTTACGGACGGGCACACTCTCTATGCCGCACGCGATCCGCATGGCGTGCGCCCGCTTGCCCTCGGCCGCCTCACTACCGGCTGGGTGGTAGCCAGTGAGACCTGTGCGCTCGACATCGTCGGCGCGCAGTTTATCCGGGAGATCGAACCAGGCGAGCTCGTTGCCATCGATGAGACCGGAATCCGCTCCGAGCGCTTCGCCGAGACCAAGCGCCATGGTTGCGTCTTCGAATACGTCTACCTAGCGCGGCCGGATACGAATATCAAGGGCCGTTCTGTCAACGCCACGCGCGTGGAAATTGGGCGTCGTCTAGCGCGCCAGTACCCGGCACCCGATGCGGACATGGTGATCCCCGTTCCGGAGTCCGGCAACCCGGCTGCCGTCGGTTATGCCCGCGAATCCGGGTTGACCTTCGCGCACGGCTTGGTGAAGAACTCTTATGTGGGCCGCACCTTCATCCAGCCCACGCAGTCCCAGCGCCAGATGGGTATTCGCCTCAAGCTCAACCCGCTGCGGGAGGTCATTGAAGGCAAGTCCATCGTCGTGGTGGATGATTCAATCGTGCGTGGTAACACGCAGCGCGCGCTGATCCGGATGTTGCGGGAAGCCGGTGCTGCCGAAGTCCACGTGCGCATCGCCTCCCCGCCGGTGAAGTGGCCGTGCTTCTACGGCATCGACTTCGCCTCCCCAGGCGAGCTCATTGCCAACGCCAACCCTTCCGATGATCCGGAAGAGGTAGCACAGACCATTTGCACCGCGATTGGCGCGGATTCGCTGGGATTTGTCTCCACCGATGAGATGGTGGCGGCTACTCAACAGCCGCGCAACGAACTGTGCTGCGCATGTTTCGACGGTAAGTACCCACTCGGACTGCCTGCCGGAAACCCCAATGCTGAGGCCGTGCGCACCCTGCAGGGCTCGACGACAACTAACGAATAAGGACTAAGTCACTCATGAGCGAGAACACGTATGCTGCCGCCGGCGTCAACATTGAGGAAGGCGACCGCGCAGTAGAGCTAATCACCCCCCACGCCAAGCGCGCCACCCGCCCCGAGGTTATCGGCGGGCTCGGCGGATTCGCCGGCCTATTCAAGTTGGGGGAGTACAAAGAACCGGTCCTTGCGGCTGGCTCTGATGGAGTAGGCACCAAGCTGGCTGTGGCCCAGGCCATGGACAAGCACGACACCATCGGCATCGACCTCGTTGCCATGTGCGTGGATGATCTTGTCGTGTGCGGCGCTGAGCCGCTCTTCCTGCAGGACTACATCGCCGTGGGCGAGGTAGTGCCGGAAAAGGTAGCGGAGATTGTTAAGGGCATTGCTGAGGGCTGCGTCCAGGCTGGTGCAGCGCTCCTCGGCGGCGAGACCGCCGAGCACCCAGGGGTGATGGGCAAGGATGAATACGATGTCTCCGCTACTGCGGTTGGCGTTGTAGAGGCTGATGAGCTGCTCGGCCCGGACAAGGTGCGCGAAGGCGACGTTCTCATCGCCATGAAGTCCTCCGGCCTGCACTCCAACGGCTACTCCTTGGCGCGCTACGTGCTCCTGGAGCAGGCGGGTCTGCCGCTCGACGGCTACATGGAAGACTTAGGTCGCACCCTCGGCGAGGAACTTCTGGAGCCTACCCGCATCTACGCCAAGGACTGCCTGGCGCTGACATCGGAGTGCGCGGTGTCTACCTTCTGCCACGTCACCGGAGGCGGCCTTGCCGGAAACCTAGAGCGCGTCATCCCGGAGGGCCTGAGCGCTGAGGTGAGCCGCTCGACGTGGACTCCGGGCCAGATCTTCAAGACCATTTCTTCGGTGGGCAAGGTTGCCCTCGAGGAGATGGAGAAGACCTTCAACATGGGCGTTGGCATGATCGCCGTCGTTGCGCCGGAGGACCGCGAGCGAGCATTGGCTATGATGACCGCCCGCCACGTGGAGGCGTGGGAACTGGGCACCGTTCGTGCTGCCGAAGAGGGCGAGCCGCGCGTTGTCATGACCGGCGAGCACCCAGGGTTCTAAGTCCTGAGAAAAGGAACAAGGCCGGAGGCGCTTCCCCTTAATCAGAGGGGGACGGCTCCGGCCTTTCGCTTAGGTGATGTACAGGGTGGGACAGTGACTCGCGCGCCTAGCGCGCGTCGGAATCATCCTCATCCCACTCATCCGAGTCCCAGCGATCTGCGTAGTCCTCGTAATCCGCGTACTCCGAGTATGGGTCTTCGTCCTCGTTGTGGGAACGCTTGGAGTTCTGTGAGGCGAGCTCACGCTGGAGCGAATCCAGATCCATCTCGGGCGAATTGTACTTCAGCTGGCGTGCAACTTTGGTCTGCTTTGCCTTTGCGCGTCCGCGTCCCATGTGCATGACCCCCTTGAGGTGTGTAGGGCGGTCCAGGGATTCTTGGCCGCCCCATCGTCTTAGTCAGATATGTGTATGTTCCTGTAAGACACCATAGCCTGTGTGAAGAAAAAATTCCGAACTACCCCCCAGTGGTGCGTGGAAAAGTGCGCTAGCCCGCGGCCAACGGGCAGTGTGCATTTCGCCACTATTTTCCGCGCAGCCGGTCCACAGCGGCGCGTCCGGCCTTGGGGCCCTCGTCGGCGGGGATGGAGTCCGGCTCGACCGATGCCGCCACTGGACCAATGCTCAGATCCCCGTGGTTGAGGGCGCTGCGTTTCACTAGACCAAGCGCGATGGGGCCGTAATCGCAATCCTCGACCACGGTGCCGAGCTTGCCGACGCGCCGTCCCCCAAGTGAAATATCCGCTCCGCTTACGGGGAGCTCCGGAGCGGAGCCATCGAGGTACAGCATGACCAATAAGCGCGGAGAGCGCCCGAGGTTCTCTACGCGCGCGACCGTCTCCTGCCCGCGATAGCAGCCCTTCTCCAAGTGGACGAACGCGGGGTTATCATCGCTGCGTCGGATCCACTGGGGAACCTCGTGGGCGATGGTTTTCGCATCGAGGTCAGCGGCCAATTCTGGTTCGCGTGCGCGCACTCGTTCAGCGGTATAGGCCATGAGCCCCGCTAAACTTCCGCCCTGCTTTTCCAACTCTGCGACTGCTGTCTCCAGCTCACCCCGCGGCACGAGGAAATCCTGGCGCGGGCAGCCCGGCCAGTGCACGCAGCGCTCCATCACGGCGCTGGAAGGCTTCTGTAGCGGCTTACCCAGCACGGTGATGATCGCCGCGTCCGCTTCCTCCACGGTGACCTGGGACCAGAAAATCATGGCGGTGAGGAAGTCCCGCAAAGATTCGAACTGGGCCGGTGGCACATCGAGGTAGAAGGTTTCTCCGTCGAAGGACAGGTCGATGTGGTGTAGGACGTGGCCCTGCATGTCTAGATCAAGGGCGCCGGCAGAGAATCCGGCGTCCACGTCATCGAGCTTCTGGCTCAGGAGGTTGTGCAGGAAAGCCCGGGCATCGGGCCCGGAAACGGCAATGACCCGGCGTTGGGAACGGTCGATGATGGCGGAACCTGTCTCCACCGCGCGCTGCTCCACGAGGGGGTTGCCGTAATGCCAGGGGATACCGGAGACGTCGACAAGCGTGGTGCCCTGGAACTCAGCGGCCCCGGGCCGGGAAAGAAGTGGCGAAGTATAACTCACGCCCTCCGATGGTAGGGCATAATCGGGTCTATGAGCCTTCAGCGTAGGAAAGAGCCGGTCATCTACGTCGTGGAACCGTTTGGGGGGTCGGTGCGGCGTCATATGCCGAACCTACCGTTGGTCTATTGGGACGATGCTGCGGTCACACGCGGTGACGGTATCTTCGAGTCCCTCCTCGTGCGTGACGGTAAGGCGGCCAACTTTCATCGCCACGCGGAGCGCTTCCGGCATTCCGCGAGTGCTCTCGATCTTCCGGAGCCGCCCATCCACAAGTGGAAAGAAGCCACCGAGCTGGCCATCGCGGACTATTGTGGTCCCGCCGCCGGGGAAGGCGAGGACGGTTTAGCGCGAGAGGCCAAGTGCACGTGGACCTATACCCGCGGGCGGGCCTCGACTGGGGTGCCCACGGCATGGGTGGTGGTTCAGGAGATTCCGGATGACGTTGTGGCGCAGCGTGATACCGGCGTCAAGGTGATGAGCACGCCGCGTCTGTGGCAGGTGGCGGAAGAGCTGCCGGCGAAGACGCTGAATTATGCGGCCACGATGGCCACGCTGCGCCTGGCCCGCGAGCGTGGATTTGATGATGTGATCTTTACCGATCCCGATACGGGGCTGGTCTTGGAAGGGGCCACCTCCACCGTGGTGGCGGTCAAGGGTACAAAGCTGCGCACCCCGGCGGGCAAGGGAATACTGCCTGGCACCACGCAAGCTGCGCTCTTTGAGTATGCCTCTGAACAGGGATATCGCTGCAAGGCGAAGGAGCTGAATCTGCGCTACCTCGAGGAGGCTGACTCAGTGTGGCTCGTCTCCTCGGTGCGCACTGCGGTGCGTGTGACGCGCCTGAATGAAAAGAAGCTCAAGGCGCCGGCGAACGCGGAGAAGATACGCGCGCTGATCGACGCCGCCCTGGCACGCTAACTTCGCCGCACTGCTAGTTAGCCAGCCACACGGGTGAGCTCGGCGGACATGTAAGGGCGCATTTCGCCGTCGACAAGCCGCTCATCCACCCAGCCGAGGTTGTTGTTCGGCATGAGGCCATACATGCGCTTGCCGGGGCCGAGGTTGGCGGGGCCGGTTTCGGTGACCATCGTGGACGCAGACTCGAGCTGCCAGGCGCGCTCGTTAAACAGTGAACCATAGAAGATCTCGTTGATGCCGTTGGACGAGGTATAGGTCATCTCAATCTCGTCCTTGAGTGAGATGCGCCAGAACCCAGACTCGCGGACATCGGGGCCAACCGGGTTGCCCTCGGAATCAATCTTCCAGGTGCGGGACGTATAGGTCAGGTAATTCTCACCGTCGTGGGCGATGATGAGCTGCTGGCCAAAGGCGTACTGTTCACCGTCGGTGCTGTGGGCTTGGCCTTCCCCTTGCCATACACCGACGAGGGGGAGAAGCCCGAGCAGACCATCGTGCAGCGACGGGCCCTGACGCAAGTTCGCCGTCTCATCCGGCAGGGGATTATCTGCTACATCAACGGTGGGAATGTTGCGGGAGGCTGCATCCTTCCATGCCTCCGCTGCCTGGTTGACGGCCGCGTTGCCGTCTACCTTGGTGTTCTCCGGGTGGGTGTTTTCCGTGTTTTTCTCGCTATTTGTCTGTTCGCTCATGCTGCCCCAGCGTAGTCGTGGCAGCGCCGCGGAAACCACTAGGCTCCAGTAGTCTAGGGAGCCATGCGCGCTTTGCTGATTTCAAACCCTAATTCTACGAGCCAGAATGCGGCTCTCTTCCGAGAGGTTTTGCCCGTCATTCGGGAGGTGGATGGGTTGCAGCTGCTCGCTCGCTTCACGCACTACCCGGGCCACGCGGAAGACATGGTGCGAGGTATGACCCGGGAGGACTTTGACGTCATCCTGGTCTTCGGCGGCGATGGCACGGTCAATGAGATCGTCAATGGGTTGCTCGGCCCGGCGAATTCCGCACAGCGCCCTAGCCCCCAGGAGATCCCGGCGTTAGCGGTGATCCCTACTGGTTCAGCAAACGTCTTCGTCCGCGCCCTTGGTTTCCCCAATACCCCTGTCGAGGCGGCGCACGTGCTGGCCCGGATGCTGGAGCGAAATACCCGCCGCACCGTGTCGTTGGGTATGTGGAATGACCGGTGGTTTGCGGTCAATGCTGGTTTCGGGCTGGATGCAGACGTGCTGGCTCGCGTGGACCGTGCACGGGAGATGGGCTTTTCAGCCACCCCGCTGCGCTACCTGGCGGTGGCCTTTCAGGCCTATCAGCGCGCCCGCATCCGCCCACCGCGCATTAATGTGCGTGCGCGCTCGAGCTCGGGCGAAACCTTCGCGGCCGATGACGTTCCCGTCATGTTCACCTCCAACACCAACCCGTGGACCTTCCTGGGGCCGCTGCCGGTGGTGACCAATCCGCGCAATTCCTTCGATCAGGGGCTTGGCCTTTTTGGTGTGTCGGACCTCGGCGGGATTGATGGTCTCGTGGGCGTTCTCCACCTGTTCGGCGTGGATCACCGTCACTGGTTGAATAAGGTCACGGATGCCCGCACGCTGCATTTTGAGGATGCCGTTGAGGTGGACTTGGTCTGCCCTAAGCCGCACCGCTTCCAAGCGGACGGGGAGTCGGAAGGCACCTTTACGGAGGTGCACTTGGAGTCGGAAGCAGACGCGCTGGAAGTCTTTGCTCCCATCGACCCGGCACCGCCTATTCACCGCAGCTTCCGCCGAGTCCTGCGAGATCTCATCCGTATTAAGTAGCCGACGGTAGTAAAAAGCCTACGGTGCGGGTACCGCTGGCGCACCGTCGGCTTAGTTCTGCCTGTTTTGGCGCCAGCTCGGCGGCGTCGTCGGCGCGCTACCTACTTCGTTGGCGGTGTCTTGCGCTTTTTGCGCGGCATCCTCGACGGCCTTTTCCTCCGAACCATCGATCTCCAGCGGGGAGAGCTGTGCTGTTTTCAGCGTAATATTGCGTCGCTGTACCTCGAAGGTGATGGAGCCGCCGTGTAGTTTCACGGAGGTGGCTTGAGAAGGCAACGGGAGTTGGCGTGTGTCCAAGACCAGGCCGAAGGCCTTTTTCAAGCGTTCGTCATCAGTCCCGTAGACACTCATGCGAAATTCTGGGCCGACGAGGCGCAGCGTCACCGTCGCGGTGGACTTGGTGGTATCCCCCGGCAGCGTGCCGGTGAGCTCAGCTTCGGCGGAGGGCCCGCCGGTGGGGGACATATTATCGGGGTTGGCAATGGAGAGGTCAGTAATACCCAGCATGCGGCCCAAGGCCACTCCGTCGAGGCTGATACTGCGCGTATAGGTGGATACCGGTGAGCCTTCCAGTTCGCCGCTGAAGAGTTGCTCGGGGTCAATTGTGATGTCGCGCAGCGTTGTGGAGGCATTGACCATGCCGAGTTTCGGAACTTCCACGTCGGAGGAGTTGACCTCCAGGTATGGAATCTCTTTGGTTAGCGCGGCAAGGGAGAAGGGGACGCCGCCGATGTAGACATTCGGGGTGTTTTCCAACTGGGAGCTGGCTTTTGCTTTCTGGGCCACGGTGTGTTCCGCGTGCATCGCCACCGCTGAATCCGCCAGCCATGCTGTCAGGGCCACACCCGCAACGGCGGCAAGGCGTACGGCAGTGCGGTTGAGGTAGATGACAGTCACCCCTCTATTACTACCGCACGTAGGGTGGGAAGCATGAATATTGAGACCAAGACTCTGCCACAGAACCCAGATGTGGCCCAGCGCGTGGAGGAGCTGGCCACTGCTGCTGAAGCTCACGACGGCTTTGCGCCCCTCTCCGAGCAGTTTCTTTTAGGGCTCAGGGATGAACGCCTTGGGCACCATCATCTTCTCGCAATTGAAGATGGTGCGGTAGCTGGCGTGGCTGCCCTCGATGGGCAGACTGTAGAGCTCTTTGTTGGCGTGGAACACCGTGGGCGAGGGGTAGGGCAGGCGCTTGTCGACGCCCTCCCAACCTCCCCCCAAATCTGGGCCCATGGCAATCTTCTCGCTGCGCAAGCGCTGGCGAAGCGCAACGAGATGGACGTCGTCAGGCGCCTGCTTGTCATGGCGATTGAGGGGCAGGACTTGCGCGCGGCCGAGGAAGCGCCGGCAACGGTTGATGGCCTAGAGATTCAGACCTACACCGAGTCAGTGGAGCGCTTCGGGCGCGAGCACGTCGAGGCGGAATGGGTACGCACGAACAATGAAGCCTTCTCGTGGCACCCGGAACAAGGAGGCTGGGATCTGGAGCGCTTGCACCGCGGGATGGAAGCGGAGTGGTTCGATCCTGCCGACGTGCTTTTCCTGTGGGATTCTTCGAATGACTCCCACGACCGTCCCATAATGGCCGGCTTTCACTGGCTGAAATGGCATGCGGAGGACACCCCAGCCTTCGGTGAGGTATATGTTGTGGGATTGGGGGAGGACTATCGCGGGCGCGGGCTCGGTGGACCGCTGCTGAGCGCTGGGCTGCAGCGCATGGTGGCTAAAGGCGCGGACAAGGTCATCTTGTATGTCGAGGCTGATAATGCTCCGGCGGTAAAGGCCTACGAGCGTTTGGGCTTTGGCATCGCTGAGGAACACTGCGTCTGGGCGAAAAGTGACTAGCCTCACCGGCTTTTGGTACAAGTTCACCGATTGTTCATCTCTTGATCCCTGTGGGGTTAACCCGCCCTGTATAGCTTTACAACCCGTGAGCTAATCGCGCTCGTCTCAAGAAGATTGCTCAAAGAAGAGCAGAGGGCGATTTGCTCGGACAATCATTCTCTTGTATCCGCACCGGAAAGGTTTCCCGTGATCCGCAACTTCAAGCGCACCGCCGCTATCTTCGGCATCGTCGCCGCCACCTCCACCGCTCTCGTTGCCTGCTCTGAGTCCAACGAATCTGGCTCCGCTGAAGGCGGCTCCGATGGGGCAGAGGTTTCCGGCGACCTATCTGGTGAGGGCGCATCCTCCCAGAAGTCCGCTATGTCCGTCTTTGAGAAGGCATTCCTGGAGGCATACCCGGATGCTAACTTCTCCTACACTTCTTCCGGCTCCGGCGCTGGTGTGAAGGCTTTCAACGGCGGCACCGTTGACTTCGCCGGTTCTGACTCCGCTCTGAAGGAAGATAAGGGCGAGGTTGAGGCCGCCAAGGAGCGTTGCGGTGGCAACGACGCATGGCACCTGCCGACGACCATTGGCCCTGTCGCCATCGCCTACAACTTGGGTGACACCGAGGTCAACCTCTCCACCGAAACCCTCGCCAAGATCTTCAAGGGCGAGATCACCAAGTGGAACGATGACGCCATCAAGGCTGAGAACGAGGGCACCGACCTTCCGGACAAGAACATCACCGTTATCTTCCGCTCTGACGAGTCCGGTACCTCCGATAACTTCCAGAAGTTCCTGAAGTCCGCTACCGGTAACTGGGACAGCGAAGGCAAGCAGTTCCCGGATGCTGTTGGTGAGGGTGCTAACGGTTCCTCCGGTGTGGCTGACCAGGTTGCCTCCATCGAGGGCGCTATCACCTACGTTGAGGCTGGCTACGCTCACCAGAAGGAAGCCGATGGCGTCAAGATTGCCAAGATTGACTTCGGCAACGGTCCGGTTGAGCTCAGCTCTGAGTCCGTCGGTGTGGCTCTCGACCACCTCGCTTTCAAGGAGACCAACTCCGAGCACGACATGGTCGTTGACTCCGACAAGCTCTTTGCTTCCAAGGATGAGGGCGCTTACCCGCTCATCCTGACCACCTACAACATCGTCTGCTCCGCTGGCTACGACGAGGAGACCTCCGCTCTGGTGAAGGCCTTCTTCAACACCGTCCTGGACAATCAGTCCGAGGAACTGGAGAAGGCAGGCTTCATCCCGGTTTCCGGTGACCACCTGGAGCGCCTGAAGGCAGCCGTCGAGGCTATCCAGTAAGAGCGCGTTACTACGCGGGTTTCTTTGAACCCCCGTAGTGTCCGTTTGAACACACACTTCCGCCCCCAACCCGCCCTTCACGAGCGCTTTGGGGGCGGCAGCATGTCCCGTATTTTCATTGTTTCCGTTGAAAAGGATTCCCTAGTCTCATGGCAGACAACAATCTCACCACAGCGTCGTCCGTGAAGGAGGATGCCGTTTCAGCGACTCGCCCTAGCGCGCATGCGTCCGAGGCGGACGCCACCTCTACGCCCGCCGTCAAGTCCGGTGTGAAGCGCCCTGGTGATCGCATTTTTGAATTCCTGTCCACTGCGTCCGCAACGCTGATTACGGTGATGATCGCTGCCATCGCGGCCTTCCTGATCTGGCGTGCGGTTCCTTCTCTGTCCGTCAATGAGGGTGGCATTCTGGGCTTCTTCACCTACGGTGACCGTTGGGAGACCAACGACACCGATGCTATGAAGTTCGGTATCCCGACCATGTTCGGCCACACCGTCTTGATTTCCATCGTGGCTCTCATCATCGCGATGCCGGTCGCGCTCGGTATTGCCATCTTCCTGTCCAACTACGCGCCGGCCAAGCTGGTCAAGCCGTTGGGATTCTTGGTAGACATGCTCGCCGCCGTGCCATCCATCGTGTACGGCCTGTGGGGCTGGCAGGTGCTCGGCCCTGCACTGTCCGGCTTCTACACCTGGCTGCACTCTTGGGCTGGTGGCTTCTTCCTCTTCACGGTGTACGACAACTCCCCGAACTTTGCGACGGGCCGCAACGTCCTCACCGGTGGCATTGTTCTGGCGGTGATGATCCTGCCGATCATCGCTGCCACCGCCCGCGAGGTCTTTGTGCAGACCCCTCCCGGTCAGATCGAGTCCGCCTTGGCCCTCGGCGCCACCCGCTGGGAAGTTATCCGCATGACGGTTCTCCCCTTCGGTATGTCCGGCTACATCGCCGGCTCCATGCTGGGTCTGGGCCGTGCGCTGGGTGAGACCATGGCGCTGTACATGGTTGTCTCCCCGCTGGTGGACTTCCGCTTTTCGCTGTTCGACGGCGGTACCACCTTCGCAACGGCCATCGCCTTGGCGGCTGCTGAGTTCGGTAATGAGATGCGTGCCGGTGCGTATATCGCCGCAGGCCTCATGCTGTTCCTTCTGACCTTCTTGGTCAACGCTATTGCCCGCTCCATCGTGAAGAGCAAGTAAGGAGGGCTCAGAGATGACTACAACTTCCAACTCTGTCCCGGCATCTTCCGGCCCGACCTTCCTGGATATCTCCTCGAGCCGAAAGACCACCAATACTGTTGCCACCGTTCTCGTGTGGGCAACGATGATCATCGCCATGATTCCGCTGCTGTGGGTTCTCTTTGAGCTCATTTCTCGCGGTTCGGGCGCTATCCTGAACCCCGAATGGTGGACCCACTCCCAACGCGGAATCCTTGATACCGAGGCCGGCGGCGGTGCGCTCCACGCTATTATCGGTACCTTTGTGCAGACCGTCATCGCGACCGTCATTTCCGTTCCGATCGGCATCTTCACCGCGATTTACCTGGTGGAGTACTCTCGCGGTGGAACGCTGAGCCGCCTTACTACTTTCATGGTGGACATCCTCTCCGGTGTGCCTTCCATTGTTGCGGCCCTGTTCATCTTCGCCATGTGGATTACTCTGTTCGGCTTCAAGCGTTCCGGTATGGCGGTGGCGTTATCGCTTGTGCTCCTGATGATTCCGATTGTGGTCCGCAATACCGAAGAGATGCTCCGCGTGGTCCCGATGGATCTGCGTGAGGCTTCCTATGCTCTCGGTGTGCCGAAGTGGAAAACCATCGCGCGCATCGTTCTGCCGACCGCGCTGTCCGGCATCGTCACCGGCATCATGCTGGCCGTGGCCCGCATCATGGGTGAGTCCGCGCCGGTGCTGGTGTTGGTGGGCTCCACCTCCTCCATCAACTGGGACGCACTCAAGGGTGCGCAGTCCTCGTTGCCGTTGATGATGCTGGATATGTACAAGTCCGGCGCTGATCCGGCCGTCCTAGACAAGCTGTGGGGTGCCGCCCTGACGTTGGTTCTCCTCATCGCGATTCTCAACATTGGCGCGCGCATCGTTTCGGCGAAGTTCTCCGTCAAGAAGTAACCGTACTCACTTTCTACCTACCCCATAGGAGCACTACTCATGTCCAAGCTTGAGCTCAACGACGTGAACATCTACTACGGTGACTTCCACGCCGTACAGAACGTCAACATGCAGATCCCGGCGAAGGCCGTGACTGCCTTCATCGGCCCTTCCGGCTGTGGTAAGTCCACAGTCCTGCGCACCCTCAACCGCATGCACGAGGTCATCCCTGGTGCTTATGTCAAGGGTGAGATTCTCCTGGACGGCCAGAACATCTACGGGCCGAAGGTCGATCCGGTGTCCGTTCGCAATACCATCGGCATGGTCTTCCAGAAGGCCAACCCGTTCCCGACGATGTCCATTGAGGATAACGTTGTTGCCGGCCTGAAGCTGTCCGGCGAGAAGAACAAGAAGAAGCTGAAGGAAGTCGCCGAGAAGTCCTTGCGCGGCGCCAACCTTTGGGATGAGGTTAAGGACCGCCTGGACAAGCCGGGCGGCGGCCTGTCCGGCGGACAGCAGCAGCGTCTGTGCATTGCTCGCGCGATTGCCGTGGAGCCGGAAGTCCTGCTCATGGACGAGCCCTGCTCGGCGCTCGACCCGATTTCCACCTTGGCCGTGGAGGACCTGATCCATGAGCTGAAGGAAAACTTCACCATCGTTATCGTTACCCACAACATGCAGCAGGCAGCCCGCGTGTCGGACAAGACCGGCTTCTTCTCCCTGGAAGCCACCGGCCGTCCTGGCCACCTGGTGGAGTTCGATGACACCACGAAGATCTTCGAAAACCCCGCCAAGAAGGATACTGAGGATTACATCTCTGGCCGCTTCGGCTAAACACTGACAGCGCCGAAAGCCGGCACCTCTTCTAAAGGTCTAGAAGAGGTGCCGGCTTTGTGCATGCACTGTGCGCTAGGTGTGGCGAGCGGTAGGGGCTAGCGGTGAAACTGGCGCTCCAGCTCCGCCATGCGGGCCTCCAGCTCTGCCTCTCGTTGCTCCTGATCACGCTTGCGCATGTAGCGGTCGGGGTCCAAGCCCGTTGCCAGGTAAATGATGCGGCCGGCAGCTGCTGCGCAATGATCGGCGAAACGCTCGTAGTAGCGCGAAAGCTGCGAGGTTTCCACGGCCTGGCGCACCGTTCCTTTCCACTCGCGCTGCGTCAACATACGAAGCAGGTGTTGGTTGATGTCATCGACGGCGTCGTCGTCCTCGGTCAAACGGAGCGCCAGCTCCGGATCGCGGGTGATGAGGATGTCTTTGAGGCCTAAGGACATGTCGAGAACGAGGCGGGCGTATTCCTCGAAATAGCCCATAATGTCTGGCGGAACAACTGATTCAGGGTGGCGGCGGCGGGCGCTGGTGGCAATGTGCTGAGACAAGCGGCCCATGCGGTAAAAATCTTCCACAATATAGATGGAAGCGATGACCTGGCGCAGATCCTTGGCCATCGGGTTCTCCAAGGCCAGAAGGGACACCGCACGGTCTTCGCAGCGCGAGCGGACTTCATCCAACTCATCGCGCAACGACAAGGCCTCTTCGGCTGGTTGCAGGGAGGATTCGATTAATGCCTGAGAGGCAAGAGTCATCAGCTTATGAACCGCAGTGCTCATGATGATGAGGTCATGGGCAAAGTTGTCCAACTGTTCACGGTAGGCAGCGCGCATGTCACGTACTTTAGCTGAACAATTGGTCTAGTGCCTGTCGAGCGACACAAAAGGGGTTTTCGTGGCTAGCCGCCGGAATGCATAATCTCCGCGCCTTCCGGAACGGTTGCGTCCTCCGGATCGTCGAGCCAGCCCTCGGGAAGGACTACCTTGGCGGGCGAACCCTGGCGGCCGCGGGCGCCATCGGCATCGTCGGCAAGCGCAGGCGAATCCGCCCACGGCTCGAGCAGCTCCCGGAGATCGTCGAGGGAGTTCACGCGGGACAGGCCAGCACGGACCTGACCTCCCACGGGAAAACCGCGCAGGTACCAGCCGATGTGCTTGCGGATATCGCGGCTGGCCTGGTCCTCGCCCTCGTGCTGCGCCAGCAGTTCTGCGTGGCGAATCATGATCTGCGTGACCTCACCCAACGTGGGCTCGGCCGGCACCGGCTCGCCGCGGAGGTGGGCGGAGAGCTCCGCAAAGAGCCAAGGACGGCCCAGACAACCTCGCCCCACGACGACGCCGTCGCAGCCCGTTTGTTCCATCATGGCGTGGGCATCCGTGGCTTTGAAAATATCGCCGTTTCCCAAGACAGGAACACCGGTATGGGCCAAGTGCTCCTTAAGGCGCGCAATTTCATTCCAGTCCGCATGGCCCGAGTAGCGTTGCGCGGCGGTACGTCCGTGGAGCGCGACTGCCGACGCCCCTTCTTCCACCGCAATGCGGCCGGCGTCGAGGTGCGTGTGGTGCTCATCGTCGATGCCCACGCGCATTTTCACGGTGACCGGGATATCGGTGCCCTCTGTGGCCTTGACCGCTGCGGCGACGATGTTGCCAAAGAGGCGGCGCTTATAGGGGAGTGCGGAGCCTCCGCCGCGGCGCGTGACCTTGGGAACCGGGCAGCCAAAGTTCATATCGATGTGGTCAGCCAGATTCTCATCCACGATCATCTTCGCAGCCTTGTAGGTGTACTCCGGATCGACGGTGTACAGCTGCAACGAGCGCGGATTCTCCTGTGGATCGAAAGTGGTCATGTGCAGCGTCTTGGGATTTCGCTCTACCAAGGCGCGGGCGGTAACCATTTCGCAGACATAAAGGCCGGAGACGGTGCCGGTCTTCGCTATCTCTTGCTCGCGACACAGCACGCGAAAGGCCACGTTGGTCACGCCCGCCATGGGGGCGAGGACAACGGGGGAGTTGAGCTGGATTTTTCCGATAGCAAGAGTCACGCCGCCAATTGTGCGCGGAAAGAGCCTGGGGTGGCAAATTCTCACGAGGAAAGTGAGGGGTGCACACAGTTTGGGGCAGAGTGCGGTAAATCCTCCCCCGATTCGCTAGTGTGGTGCATGTAACTAACAGGAAAGGACCGTAACGTAGGTCGTTTCTGCACATAAAAGGAGGACTAATGTCTGAGAGAATTGCATACGCACCGTTTGAGAAGCTCGTGATGAGCGCTGACGAGGCCGCAAAGTTCGTCAACCACGGTGACCGTGTGGGAATCTCCGGCTTTACCGGCGCTGGCTACCCTAAGGCGCTGCCGACCGCCATCGCGGAGAAGGCGAAGGCAGCTCATGAGGCCGGCGAGGAGTTCAAGATCGATGTTTTCTCCGGTGCCTCTACCGCTCCGGACTGTGATGGTGTGTTGGCTGAGGCAGACGCCATCCGCTTCCGCTCTCCGTATAACTCTGATCCGGTTTTGCGCGGCCGCTTCAACGACGGCTCCGCCCTGTATCAGGACATCCACCTCTCGCACTCTGGCCAGCAGGTGGAAGAGGGCTTCTACGGTGACTTCCAGGTAGCCATTATTGAGGCCGTTCGTATTGACGAGAACGGAAATATCGTTCCGTCCTCCGCTGTGGGCAACAACCTCGAATACATCGATGCCGCCGACAAGATCATCATTGAGATCAACGAGTGGCAGTCCCTCAACCTCGAGGGCATGCATGATATCTACAAGATCGAGAAGCTGCCGAACCGCCAGCCAATCCCGATTACCAAGCCGGCTGACCGCGTCGGTACCACCTACATCGAGATTCCGGAGGAGAAGGTCGTGGCTGTGGTCAAGACCAATGCCCCGGACCGCAACGCTCCGTTCAAGGCCCCGGATGAGGTTTCTGAGAAGATTGCTGCGAACTTCATCGAGTTCCTCGAGGGTGAGGTTGCTGCCGGCCGCCTAGAGTATGACAAGTTCATCATGCAGTCCGGTGTGGGCAACGTCCCGAACGCCGTGATGGCAGGCCTGTTGGACTCTAAGTTCGAAAACATTCAGGCCTATACCGAGGTTATCCAGGACGGCATGTTGGATCTTATCGACGCCGGCAAGATGACCGTCGCCTCTGCGACCTCCTTCGCCCTGTCCCCGGAGTACGCAGACAAGATGAACGCTGAGGCTGATCGCTACGCCAAGCACATCATCCTGCGCCCGCAGCAGGTATCCAACCACCCGGAGGTTATTCGCCGTGTGGGCCTGATTTCTTCCAACGGCATGATTGAGGGCGATATCTACGGCAACATCAACTCCACCAACGTCTCCGGCTCCCGCATCATGAACGGTACCGGCGGCTCGGGTGACTTCACCCGTAACGCCTACATCTCCACCTTCGTCTCCCCGTCGGTGGCCAAGGGCGGCGCTATCTCCGCCATCGTGCCTTTCGTTTCTCACACCGACCACACCGAGCACGACACCATGGTCATCATCACCGAGTATGGCGTTGCGGACCTGCGCGGTTTGGCCCCGAAGGAGCGCGTGGAGAAGGTTATCGCCGTGGCTCACCCGGATTACCGCCCGATGTTGGAGGAGTACTTCGAGCGCGCCAAGGCTAACAAGTTCCAGCACACCCCGCACGACCTGAAGACGGCCTTCGACTTCCAGGTGAACTTCATGGAGAAGGGTGACATGCGCGGCTAAGTCTTAGACCCGTAAGGTTGTGGCCCTTACCGCTGAAGGTGAGGGCCATTTCCTTTTCTTTGGTGCCACCGGCTAGGATAGGTGAGCGTTGGGCCTTTAGCTCAGTTGGTAGAGCTACGGACTTTTAATCCGCAGGTCGTGGGTTCGATCCCCACAGGGCCCACAAAAAGAGCCGCCTTCGGGCGGCTCTTTTTTGTTTTTGGGGCCCAAGCACAGGGCTGGGTTCAGGGCTAGCTCTTAACGAGCTTCCTGATGGCCCGCATGGCCTCCTCGAGCTTCTCTGTGGCTACTTGCCCGTCTTCGGCGGCTGCTCCCGCCACACAGTGTTCTATGTGGTCCTCCAAGAGCGCTAGGGAAACGTTCTCGAGCGCTGAAGTAACCGCTGAGATCTGCGTGATGATGTCGATGCAATATTGGTCCTCCGCGATCATGCGGTGGATGCCTCGGGTTTGGCCTTCGATGCGCTTGAGGCGAGCCAAGTACTTTGCTTTCTGCTCATCATCGGAGTTGTAGCCGTGCACACCCGGCTCGTGACAGGAACAGGTATCCCGCTGGTCAGCCATGGTTTTCTGCCTTTCTGCCAGGACGATTTGGTTAAGTGAGGATGTCTCCAGTATATTTTTACAAAGTTGCCTCAAGGCAACGGGCCCCCATCGTCTAGCGGCCTAGGACACCGCCCTTTCACGGCGGCGGCACGGGTTCGAATCCCGTTGGGGGTACCAACACTTTTGTGTTGGTGCACAAGAAAATACTTATGGCCCTGTGGCGCAGTTGGTTAGCGCGCCGCCCTGTCACGGCGGAGGTCGCGGGTTCAAGTCCCGTCAGGGTCGCCATATTTCAGCCTCGGAGCATTGTTTATAGAACATATGCCTCGGGGCTTGTGTCGTTTTATGGTGGTGTGTGGAGGCTCCTGCAACGTCGCAAATGGCGCATAGATCTGTATAGGTCTAGGCGCTGTGGTGACAGTGTGTATTGAGGGGCTGCATCACCGTGAAAACGGTGAATGACATGCTGATTTGGTGTGCTTATCTAGCTTTGTGTAGAGTACTTATTCGTGCCCAGCGCACAACAGATAATTGAAAATGGCCCTGTGGCGCAGTTGGTTAGCGCGCCGCCCTGTCACGGCGGAGGTCGCGGGTTCAAGTCCCGTCAGGGTCGCCGAAGTCCTCGTGGCTTCTGGCCAGATAGCTCAGTCGGTAGAGCACACGCCTGAAAAGTGTGGGGTCGCCAGTTCGATCCTGGCTCTGGCCACAAGACAGCCCCTTCCATTGGAAGGGGCTTTTTTGTTGCTCTTTTTGGTTTAATGGGCGGCATGACTACTTCAGTTGCGCACCAAACCGATCAATCCCGTTTCGTCATCACCGTTGATGGGGAAGAAGCAGGCTTCGCCGAATACAGTGATTCCGCTACCACACGCGAATTCACGCACACGGAAATCTTCGAGTCATTTCAGGGCCAAGGACTGTCCAAGCCGCTAATTAAAGCGGCACTGGATGATGACTCAACGGCCGGCCGCCAAGTCATTCCAACGTGCAGCGCCGTGGCGCGCTTCATTGAGAAGAATCCCGATTACCAGCGGCTGACTGCCCGTGAAGGCAACCTTTAAGGGCACGGTCTATTAGATGTAGTAGTCCGGGTCCACCAGCTTGATGCGCTCATCCTTCTTGCGCGGGCGGTTGGTGGCCGGGATACCGATGGCAATGTGCTCCGGTGGCACGTCCTTTGTCACCACGGCGTTGGCACCCACAGCGGAGCCGTGGCCGACGGTAATCGGGCCGAGCACTTTAGCGCCCGCGCCAATGGTGACGTTGTCCTCAATTGTTGGGTGGCGCTTAGTCTGTGTCAGCACCTGACCACCGAGCGTGACGCCGTGGTAAAGCATGACGCCATCGCCAATTTCGGCGGTTTCACCGATGACGATCCCCATGCCGTGGTCAATGAAGAAGCGCCGGCCAATGGTAGCGCCGGGGTGAATCTCGATTCCGGTGAAGAAGCGGTTAAGCTGCGCCAAAATACGGGCTGGCCCACGCCATCCACGTTTCCACATGCGGTGGGCGATTCGGTGCGCCCAAATGGCGTGAAGGCCGGAGTAGACCACGGCATTTTCGACGTCGCCGCGCGCGGCCGGATCATGCTCGCGCGCGTTTGCGAGGTCTTCACGAATCATCTTCAAGATGTGCATGCGAACCATCCTATCTAGAAAGAAAAAGCGCCCCCTAGCACAGAGGGCGCTTTTATTCGGAGGGCTCACCACGGCGCCGTGCTTGGCGACGTCCCGTGGAAAGCCACGTTAGCGTTTTCCTTAGGCCTCGCGAATGTCCTCGAAGAGGATGGTGGAGACATAGCGCTCACCGAAGTCCGGGGCGACGACGACGATGGTCTTTCCCTTGAACTCTTCGCGCGCAGCCAGCTTGAGTGCCGCAGAGACGTTGGCACCGGAGGAAATGCCGACGAGCAGTCCTTCTTCGGTGGCCAGCTTGCGGGCAGTGGAAACGGATTCCTCGGTGGTTGCGGTGAGCACCTCGTTGAGGATCTCGCGGTCCAGAACCTCTGGGACAAAGTTGGCGCCGATGCCCTGGATCTTGTGGGGGCCAGCGTGTCCCTCGGAGAGGACGGGGGAGTCAGCGGGCTCAACGGCGACCAGATAGGTGTCGGGGTTCTGGGAACGCAGGTAGCGGCCCACACCGGTGACGGTGCCGCCGGTGCCGACGCCAGCGACGAAAGCGTCAACCTTGCCCTCAGCGTCGTCCCAGATCTCGCGGCCCGTGGTTGCCTCGTGAATCTTCGGGTTTGCCTCGTTGGCGAACTGGGAGGCCAGGATGGCGTTGGGGGTCTCAGCGATAATTTCGTTGGCCTTCTCGACAGCACCCTTCATGCCGGCAGCGCCCGGGGTGAGGACGATTTCAGCGCCATAGGCGCGCAGCAGTACCTTGCGCTCGTTGGACATGGTCTCCGGCATGGTGAGGATGACCTTGTAACCCTGGGCGGCACCGACGAGTGCCAAGCCGATGCCGGTGTTGCCGGAGGTGGCCTCAACGATGGTGCCGCCTGGCTTTAGCTCGCCGGATTCTACGGCGGTGTCGACGATCGCCTTGGCAATGCGATCCTTGACGGAATTAGCGGGGTTGAAAGACTCAACCTTCACCAGTACCTCGGCGCCGAGGCCTTCGGTCAGGCGGTTGAGGCGGACAAGCGGGGTACCGCCGATGGTGTCGAGAATATTGTTGTATACAGCCACGATGTGGACTCCTTGAAAATAAGTTCTGATGTACAGCAGAAACTCTACACCGTCGCAATAGACTAAGTGGTATATAGATTCTGAACAGATCATTCGGGCATGGCATGTGGGATTTGAGGCGTCTCATGAGGGCGAGGCGTGATTTAGAATTACCCCCGTCGGCCGGTTATACTTCGCAAATAGTGTTCGCCTACCCCCGTTTCAGGCGGGAAATGTGGGTGCACCTGCTGGTTACCCCCGAGTAAGAGAGAGTCTCATGGAGCCGCACCGACTCAAGGATGACGACGAAGCCGTACGCGCAGCGCTCTCGTCACTAAAGACCGCAACGGGAATCCCCGTCACGATGTACGGGACCTTGCTGCCGGACAATCGCCTGCAGATTACCCAGTGGGTAGGGCTGCGGACCCCGGCCTTGCAGAATTTGGTGATTGACGCGAACGTGGGCGTCGGCGGGCGCGTTGTCAGCACTCGCCGCGCGGTTGGTGTGTCCGACTACACTCGTGCCACCACAATTAGCCATGAGAATGATCGCCATATCCAGGATGAGGGGCTGCATTCGATCGTGGCGGTGCCGGTCACCGTTCAGCGTGAAATCCGCGGTGTCCTCTATGTTGGCGTCCATTCGCCGGTGCGCTTGGGCGACAAGGTAATCGAGGAAGTCACCATGACCGCTCGGTGCCTCGAGCAGGATCTGGCCGTTAATTCCGCGTTGCGTCGTGCCGACGGAGGCAAGGGCGGCGCTGCTCGCGGTCACGTGATGAACGGGGCTGAGTGGGAGCAGGTGCGCTCAACGCACTCCAAGCTCCGCATGTTGGCTAACCGAGTCAACGATGAAGACCTCCGTAAGGAACTAGAGGCTCTTTGCGACCAGATGGTCTCCCCGGTGCGCGTTAAGCAGTCCACCAAGCTTTCTGCTCGCGAGTTGGATGTTCTTTCCTGCGTGGCGTTGGGGCATACCAATGTCGAGGCGGCCGAGGAAATGGGTATTGGCGCCGAAACGGTGAAGTCCTATTTGCGCTCTGTCATGCGCAAACTGGGTGCACATACTCGCTATGAGGCGGTTAATGCGGCCCGTCGTATAGGCGCGTTGCCCTGATCGTAGGTAAGTTGGGTGGGCGTGAAAGACCAATTTATTGTCTCCGGTGGGGCGCGCCTGCAGGGCACCGTCAAGGTGGACGGTGCCAAGAACAGTGTGCTGAAGCTGATGGCTGCGGCACTGTTGGCGGAGGGCACCACCACGCTGACCAACTGTCCTAAAATCCTTGATGTTCCACTGATGCGAAAGGTCCTTGAAGGCCTTGGCTGTTCAGTGGAAATCGATGGCCACACCGTGCAGATCACCACGCCGGCCACGTTGCATTCCAATGCAGACTTCGATGCGGTGCGCCAATTCCGCGCGTCGGTGTGTGTATTGGGGCCGCTGACGGCGCGTTGTGGTCACGCAAAGGTAGCTTTGCCAGGTGGCGACGCCATTGGTTCCCGCCCATTGGACATGCACCAATCTGGGCTAGAGAAGATGGGCGCTAGCACGCGCATCGAACACGGCGCCGTTGTGGCGGAGGCGGATCAACTCCATGGCGCGAACATCAAGCTCGATTTTCCCTCGGTAGGCGCCACCGAAAATATTCTCACTGCTGCAGTCCTTGCGGATGGCGAAACTCAACTCCACAATGCGGCCCGCGAACCGGAAATTGTGGACCTGTGCACGATGCTCAAGGAAATGGGCGCCGACATCTCCGGGGAGGGGACATCCACCATCACCATTCGGGGAGTGGACAAGCTGCAACCGACGGAGCACGAGGTTATCGGTGACCGTATTGTTGCGGGTACGTGGGCATATGCTGCCGTAATGACTCGCGGGGATATCACGGTGGGCGGTATTGCTCCCAAGCACCTGCACCTGCCGTTGGAGAAGCTTAAGTCCGCCGGTGCGGATATCGAGGACTATGTCAATGGTTTCCGCGTGCGCATGGACCGGCGTCCAACTGCTGTGGACTACCAAACGCTGCCGTACCCCGGCTTCCCCACGGATCTTCAGCCGATTGCCATCGGGCTCTCCGCGGTCGCGGAAGGTACATCCATCATCACGGAAAATGTCTTTGAGTCGCGTTTCCGGTTCGTCGATGAGATGCTCCGCCTTGGCGCTGATGCCCAGGTGGATGGACACCACGTAGTTATCCGCGGTCAAGAGCGCCTGTCCTCGACGCATGTCTGGAGCTCCGATATCCGCGCAGGTGCCGGATTGGTCCTCTCCGCTTTGTGTGCGGATGAGACGACCACCGTGCACGATGTCTTTCACATCGACCGCGGCTATCCCAACTTTGTAGAGAACCTGCAGGCCTTGGGCGCCACCATTGAGCGCACTCAAGAGGAGGAGCTCTACTAAGGAACATTGCTTGGCGACGTCCCTATGTGGCGCACCTTTTTGGTGTGTCACCTGGGGATTTGTTGTTTGTTGGGGGTGTGCGTATATTTATCCAGGTCGCCGCGAGGTAGCCGGGAGGTTAACTGGTGGTAGATGTTCGGGCAATGTTTGTTCGGCGGGTTTGACTTTGGTTGAGCTTGTTGGGTAAGGTTGTTCGGGCCGCTGCAGAGAGGTTAACGTTTGGTTAATTTTGTTTGTGGTGTGCGAACGATGTTTGAGAACTCAATAGTGTGCCAATG
>NZ_KV805180.1:0-67079 GCF_001811565.1 Corynebacterium sp. HMSC078A10
TACTCAAACGGAACAAAACCTGGGACACTTCATCTTTGGGTCTAAAAACGCCATCTGCAATGCGTGCTGTCAAGGGGTGAATGCGCCACTTCGACCGGGAGGTAGTTGTGACGCGTTGGACTCCGAAGGATGTTAAGGATGCTGCCGTTGAGCGAGTGGCTGCAGGCGAGGCAGTTAGCCTGGTCGCGCGTGATGTCGGTGTAGGCCCCGAATCGGTTTACGGTTGGTTGAGGGGAAGAGGTGTCGAACCTCCCGGCAGGCGTGCGAGTCGTTTGCGTGATCCGTTTGTCCGTGAGGCTGTTGGGTTGGTGCGTGCAGGTATGTCGATCAATCAAGCAGCACAGACTGTTGGAATATCGACTGGCTTGCTTCACAGCAGGTTAAAGAAAGCTGGTGTAATCGAAGTGCGGCCTAGACGCGCCCACTTGTCACCTGATGAACGTGCCCAGGCCGTGGAGCGAGTGCTTGCTGGTGAGAGCTGTCAGACAGTGGCTGATGCTATCGGTGTGCATCCTTCTACCGTGTATGGGTGGATAAGGAAGCAGCGGTATGCGAAGTTACGCCGGCAGCGACACCGTCGAACGCCTGATGAGGCGGTGGTGTCTTTGCCAGATACAGGCAAGAAGCTGGGTAAAGATTCTGTTATGCCAGCACCGATGAAAACTCAAGCCGTTGATGGATTTCCTAGCGCCGCTTTAGATAAACAGGGCGTGGTAGGGCGTGGTCGCAGGCTTACTGTTGAAGACCGTGTTGCTATTGAAGCGGGATGTCGTGTCGGTGATTCGGCACGAGCCATCGCGCAGAAAATAAATAGGCACCACAGTGTCGTCGCCCGTGAAATCACCCGTAATGGTTGGAAGATCGTCGATGAGGACAGCACAGAGCAGCTGCGATATAACGCCCACAACGCTGCTGTTTCTACTGCTGGTCGGATGGTGCGGCCAAAACTACGCAAGCTCGATGAAAGCCCAACGCTTCGGGGTGTAATGGTCGATTGCCTTGCCCGCAGGTGGTCACCTGGGCGCATTAGTGCATGGCTTGAGCATGCTTTCAGCGATGATGAAAGCATGCGTATTTCCCACGAAACGATCTACAGTGCCTTATACATTCAAGGCAAAGGCAGCCTGCGAGCCGAGCTTGAAGCAGTCATGAAGACTAAAGACGTACTTATCCGCGGCGGCGCAACACGCAAGCGTCGTGCCCGAAACGCTGGCGTGTTAACCGGTCGCCCTTGGATCAAAGGTGCTGAGATCACCCACCGCAGCCCGGAAGCTGATGACAGGGCTATCCCCGGGCACTGGGAGGGCGACCTTGTTATTGGTAAAGGTGGCAAAAGCGCGCTGATTACCCTAGTAGAGCGCACCAGCCGTTACACCCTGCTTGGACACCTTCCCGATGAGCACAGTTCACACACCGTGGTCGCAACCCTGCAGGACATGGTCAAAGACCTCAACACCGAGCAGCTAAAGACCATCACATGGGACCAAGGCGCAGAAATGGCTGTCACAGCACAAGTCCAGATTAAAGACGGCTGCCAGGTGTTTTTCTGTGAACCGCACTCACCGTGGCAGAGACCAACCAACGAGAACACCAACGGCGAGATCAGGCGCAGGTTCTACAAAAAGGGCACCGACTTTGCCACCGTCACACCCGAACATGTCGCGTGGGTGCAAAATGAGCTCAACGAAACACCCCGACAAATCCTCGGCGCAACCCCACGTGAAATACTCAACGAACTATTCAAGCGTGGCGCATCCACCGCTTGATTCCGCCATGAGTAAATGGCGTTTTCAGCCGTGAAAACGCCTTATGACTGATGCCTTTTGACAGTTGCCTCCAGCATGTCGATGGAGACGCACAGACGATGCCCGCCGTTAGCGCGGAGCGTCCACTCCAAGGCGCGTGGCATCCTCGGCGGCTTGAGCCGTGCCCGGTGCCTCACCGGCGCGGGACATGCGCTGCGAAATCACGCGCGTTACGCCATCGCCGCGCATCGTCACGCCGTAAAGAACGTTGGCCACGTCCATCGTCGGTTTCTGGTGGGTAATGACGATGAGCTGAGAATCCTTACGCAGTTCCTCGAAAAGTGCAATGAGGCGGCGCAGGTTGACGTCGTCAAGCGCGGCTTCCACCTCATCCATGACGTAGAACGGTGAGGGGCGCGCGCGGAAAATCGCCACGAGCATGGCCAGTGCAGTCAGGGACTTCTCACCGCCCGAGAGCAGCGACAATCGTTTGACTTTCTTACCCGGTGGGCGGGCCTCCACCTCGATGCCGGTAGCCAGCATGTCGTCCGGCTCCGTGAGGATGAGGCGACCCTCGCCTCCTGGGAACAGCGTCTGGAAAACCTTGGGAAACTCCGCTTCCACGTCATGCCAGGCGTCCGTGAACAGCTGCAAGATTTGCGCATCCACGTCTTCGATAACGCCAGTCAGATCCTTGCGGGCCTGAATCACGTCATCTAATTGCGTGGACAGGAAGCTATAGCGCTCCTCGAGCGCCTTATACTCCTCCAAGGCCAGCGGGTTGACCTTGCCCAAGGAGTTGAGGTCCTTCTCGGCCTGCTTCAACCGCTTGGTCTCGGCGGAGCGATCGAAGTCCTCGCCCGGGGTGTAGTCCTTGAGCAAGTCCGGGATAGCAATGCCGAGTTGTTCCACGATTTTGCCCTCGGCCTCATCCACGCGCACCTGTGCCTGGCTGCGGGCAATCTCCGAGTTGTGCGCGGAATCGGTCAGGCGATCGAGCTGCTGGCGGGTAGCGGAGACCGCCTGCTTCGCCGACTGCGCACGCCCCTGCAGCACGCCGCGCTGGGTCACTAGCTCATCGCGTTTTTCAGCTGCGCGCTCGAGTGCCTGGGTAGTGCGGGCGGCGAGGTCCTGGGCATGCTTGTTGACGGCCCCCGCCAACCGCGCCTGTGCCTGCCGGCGGGCCATCGCTTGATCGTGGCGGGCCTTGGCCTGGCGCTCGTGTTGGGCTTGGCGCCGCAGGGCCTCTCCCTTGCCGGCTGCCTGGCCTACCTTTTCCTCCGCGCTGCGGGCCGCCAGTTGAGCCTCTACCTCCATGGCCTTGACCTGTTCAAGGGCGGCCGAGGCTGCATCGCGTTCCACCGAGGAAGGTTCATCCGCTTGCTCATCAGCGTCCACGCGCGACAAGCGGTCACGAGCCTCCGCGAGTTCTTCGCGCAGGCGGGCCAACTGCACCTCGATGTCCGTGGCGCGAGCGGCAGCCTTTTCGTGCTCCGCCTTGTTCGCCTCATACTGCTTGAGCAAGCGCTGGTGGTCGCGCTTCCACGCCTCAAGCTCGTGATCATGCTCGCGCAACGCGGCCTTAGCGCTCGCCGCACCTACCCGGGCATCATCGGCGGCTAGCTTCGCTCCTTCCAGCGTGCCTGATAGCTCCTCCAGCTCGTGGGTGGCGGTTTCCAGCTGTTGCTCGGCTTCTGCAATCTGGCCGCTCACCTCGACCGTGGAGACGGCACCAGTTCCGGCCTCGACCCAGCCTTCACCAACCAGCAAGCCCTCGGCGGTGACGGCCCGCAGGCGCGGATCCTCAGCAATGAGCTCGCGGGCCGCGGCATAGTCATCCACCAAAACGACGTCGGAGAGCAGCCGCGTCACCGCCGCCGATACTTCCGGGACCAAGACCATCTGGTCGAGCAACCAGCTAGCACCGGAAGGCAGGTCCGCGTCAAGGCGCCAGGCTGAACCAGTAGGTTCCGTGGAGACGTCGATCAGCGGAGTGCGGCTCGCCTCAGCGAGTTCACCCACGATGTCCATGCTCACCGCACCGGCCTGCGCCTCCGCGAAGGAGCCGAGTGCCGCCGCGACGGCCGTTTCATAACGCGTAGAGATGAACTCCGCGAGAGGTTTAAACCCCTCCCCCAGCTCGAGCGCTTCCGGAGCAGTCTGGCCCAGCGTATCGATCCGGGCTCGCAGGCTGTACACGGTACGCTCGCGCTCCCGCTGGGCATCGCGCAGCTGCTCCAAGCGTTTATCGGCCGCGGCGGACTCGCTGGCCGCGCGTACGTGCGCTTCTTCCAGCGGCTCACGCTCGGCAGCCAGGTGCTCTAGTTTGTCCGCTACCTCATCGGCCTCCACCTGCGCTCCCCTGGTGCGCGCCTTCGTGTTCGCCAGGGTTTCTTCCTGGCGCGCCAACTCGGATTCCGCGGAGCTTACCTGGCCCGCCAGGTTTTCCTCGGCCGCGATGAGGCGGACCACGCCTTCGCGACGATCCGCAATGGCGCGCAGCTGCGCCATATGTTCCTTGTCCGCGGCCTCGAAGGCTTCCCGGCGCTCAGCCACTTCCTCCCGGATCGATTCCAAGCGCTCCGCTGCTTCTTCGGCCGCGGCCAGCAGCTCGTCGTGCTCCTCGTCGGCACGCCGGGCGCGCGCCTCCAGCTCCTCCGGATCCTGGCCGGCATAGGCCACCTGGGATCCGACGTTGCTGGCGCGCTCGGCCGCAATACGCTGCGTGGCAGAGATGCGTTCGCTCAGCGTCGATAGCTCGAACCACAACTTCTGCGCGGCCTCCGCGCGCGGCGTGACATCCCCCAACTCGGCCTCTACCTCGAGCTGAATTTCCGTGGCCTCTTCCAGCTGCGCCGTGACTTCCTCGACCTGCTCGGCGAGCACCACAGCGCGTTTCTCGGCATCCTCGAACGTGGCACGCAACCTGACCACACGGTCACCGGCGAGGCGCAGGCGAGCATCGCGCAAATCCGCTTGCACAGTGGCTGCGCGTTGGGCGGCCTCCGCCTGGCGGGCCAGCGGCTTGAGCTGTTTTCCCAGCTCATCGGTCAGGTCTTGCAGGCGGTCCAGGTTGGCCTGCATGCCCGTGAGCTTGCGCTGCGCCTTTTCCTTGCGGCGGCGGTGCTTGAGCACGCCCGCAGCTTCCTCAATATAAGCGCGACGATCTTCTGGTCGGGACTCCAGGATCTCCGCCAGTTTTCCTTGGCCCACGATGATGTGCATCTCGCGGCCAATGCCGGAATCCGACAGCAGCTCTTGGATATCCATGAGGCGGGCCTTTGACCCATTGATCTCATACTCGCTCGCGCCATCCCGGTACATGCGGCGGGTGACGGAGACCTCCGAGTACTCGATGGGCAATGCGCCATCGGAGTTATCGATGGTCAGTGTGACCTCAGCGCGGCCAAGGGCCTTGCGCTCACCGGCGCCGGCAAAGATGACGTCCTGCATCTTGCCGCCGCGCAGCGTCTTGGCGCTGCCTTCACCCATGACCCACGCCAGTGCGTCGACGACGTTAGATTTACCCGAGCCATTCGGGCCCACCACGGCACAGATACCGGGCTCGAATTTCAGGTTCGTCGCGGACGCAAAAGACTTGAATCCCTTGAGCGTGAGCGATTTGAGGTGCATTCGACTTAGTTTAGCGCTCGATAAAGCCCGACTCACCGCGCGGTGCGGCCCACTGCTCCACCACGGCGTTCACAACGCCCGGGCGGCGCGTGGTTGATGGTTCTTCGCGCAGCAAGGACAGCAGCTTCTCGCAGTCAGCTCGCGGGCCTTCAGCAACCACCTGGACGCGTCCGTCCTGAAGGTTCGTCGCGTGCCCAGCCAGCCCTAGTTCGAGGGCCCGGGAACGCGTCCACCAGCGAAAGCCCACGCCTTGGACGTGGCCAAGTACGAAAGCTGTGAGGCGTTCATGTCCCGCAGAGGCTGCTGCTGTGCCTGCCATCTAGTACTCCCTCAAGTTTGTGCGGTCGCTCAAGTCGAATTCGTGATCGAGACGGCGGCGGTCCTCCGCGCTGCGGCGCGTCACAGGATCGGTACCATCCCAGCACTCGACGTTCTGCAGTTCCGGCAGCATATCACGGTGGAAGACGGGATCCAGGCCCTTGCGGCGCTGCTCGTTGTAGTTCTTCAGCAGCTTGATGGCCACGCCGCACAGCGGCACGATGGCGCACACGTTGAGCAACACCATGATGGCGGCACCCGTATCCGCCAGGTCGAACACGGTGCCCAGCGGGGCCACCGCACCGTAGAAGACGAAAGCCAACACGATGAGGCGGAAGGTCCACAGCACCCACTTCTTCCCGGAGAGGTACTCCACGTTGGACTCGGCAAGGTAGTAGTTACCCAGAATCGAGGAGAATGCCAAGAAGAACAGGATGAACGTGACGAAGTGGATACCCCACTCGCCGACCACATTGGACAGCGCGTTCTGGGTGAGGGTCACGCCCTCAATCGCGTCGGAGCCAAAGGTCTCGAACTCGGTGCCCAGCAGAATGATGAAGGCGGTAATCGTACACACCACCAGGGTGTCGAAGTACACGCCGAGGGTCTGCACAAGGCCCTGCTTCACAGGGTGGGAGACCGTCGCCGTTGCTGCCGCGTTCGGCGCCGAGCCTTCGCCGGCCTCGTTGGAGAACAGGCCGCGCTGGATGCCCTTCAGCATGGCCATGCCCAGTGTCGCGCCAGCAGCCTCACGGAAGCCGAAGGCAGAGCCGACGATGGAGACAAACATGTCCGGCACCTTGTCAAAGTTAAGGACCACCACGATGAAGCCCATGATGAGGTAGGCACCGGCCATAAACGGCACGATGAACTGAGTCATCGAGGCGATGCGCTGAACACCACCGATAATGATGAGGCCAGCTACGGCAACGACGGCAATACCCACGCCCGCCTTGAAGGCACCGGAATCCTGTCCGAAGGAGGCCGCCAAGGAATCAGAGATAGCGTTGGTCTGGAAAGCGTTGTAGAACCAACCAAAAGTAATGGCGATGGCGACGGAGAAAATGGTTGCCAAGGGCTTCCAGCCCAGACCGCGGGACATGTAGTAGGCCGGGCCGCCGCGGTAGGTATCCCCCTCGCGGACCTTCCACAACTGGGCCAGCGTGGACTCCACGAACGCAGTTGCGCCACCCAGGATGGCGATGAGCCACATCCAGAACACAGCGCCGGGCCCGCCCACAGAAATTGCTACGGCCACACCCGCGACGTTGCCGGTGCCCACACGCGACGCCGCCGAGATGGTGAACGCCTTGAAGGCAGAAATACCGCCGTAATCGGCGTCCTCATCGACGCCGACCCCCTTGGGCTTTTCGACGACCGCTTTGAACATATCCGGCACCATGCGGACCTGCACCAAAGCGGTGCGGATACCGAAGTAAAGGCCAGCAGCGATAAGCAGCCATGGCAGGACATAGGACCACAGGCTGTCGTTAATGACACCGATCACGGTGCTGAAGATTTCTTGCATACGTTACACACTAGTGACAACCCCCGCCATCGGCCTAGTTGGAGCCTAACTACTTCCCCACCCCACGGCGCTGACAGGACGGGCAATAGTGGGTACCGCGCCCGCCCAACACGGTTTTCACGATGTCCTCGCCGCAGCGATCACAGGGCTGCCCGCCACGCCCATAGGCATGCAAGGAACGGTCAAAATACCCGGATTCGCCGTTGACGTTGACGTACAGCGCGTCAAAGCTGGTCCCGCCAACCTCAAGGGCGGAGCGCATAACGTCGGTGGCCGCGGAAATCACCGCGACGGCATCGCGCTGCCGCAGGGCGCTGGCCTTCTTCAACGGAGAAATCTGAGCCGCCCACAGCGCCTCATCCGCATAGATATTGCCCACTCCGCTGAGCACAGTTTGATCCAGCAGGGCAACTTTCACCGCCGTACGTTTTGCGCGCAGGCGCCTCCCCGCCGCGGTGAGGTCAAAGTCTGCTTCGAGGGGATCGGGCGCGATATGCGCCATGGTGAGCCACGGGCCGAGATGCCAATAGCCAAAAGTGCGCTGGTCGACGAAGCTGATGCGGGTGGCGTCGTCAAGCACGGCGGCGATGCGCACGTGGGGTGAATCCACCTCACCGATCCGCACCTGCCCCGACATTCCGAGGTGGATAAAGAGCACATCGCGGGCAGGATCAGTGCGGTCCTCATCGGCAAACTCCAGCCACATGAACTTGCCGCGGCGCGCCACCGCGGCGATCCTCCTGCCCACGAGCAGCGCGGACAGCGGTGCCTCCTGCTTGCGATTGGCGCGCGGGTGAAGGACATCGACCGCCGCGAAGGATCGCCCCACGACGTAGGGCTCGAGCCCGCGGCGGACGGACTCAACTTCAGGCAGCTCTGGCATCGAGTCCTCGTGGGTTAGTTCTCTTTGCCGGCGGTGCCCTGCACCAGCAACGGGGTCTCACGCAGCGCCTGGCAGGCTTCTTCCGCCGCCTGCTGCTCCGCAAGCTTCTTGTTGTGTCCCGTTCCCCTACCCACGGTCAAACCGGCCACCGTGGCAACGGCATTAAAGGTCTGATCGTGCTCGGGGCCGGTCGAGGTGGCCGAATACACGGGCATCGCTGCCTTCAGCTCGGCGCACAGCTCCTGCAAGGTCGTCTTCCAGTCCATGTGGCGGCCGGATACCACGGCGTTCTCAACCTTGGCGGCAAACAGCCGCAGCACCACCCCGCGGGCGACTTCGAAACCATGCTGGCGGTAGATGGCCCCCAAGATGGCCTCGGTGGTATCGGCCAAGATGGAGTCCTTGTCACGGCCGCCGGTAGATTGTTCACCCTTGCCCAACAGGACGTGTTGGCCCACCCCGATTTCACGGGCTACGTCAGACAAGCCGTAGCGCGAAACAATGGAAGCGCGCATCTTCGAGATGTCCGATTCGGGGCGCGATGGGAACTTTTCGTAGAGCTTGGCCGCGATGGACAAGCCCAAGACCGCGTCCCCGAGGAACTCCAGACGCTCATTGTTGGGCAGGTGACCGTTCTCGTTGGCAAAGGAACGGTGCGTCAGCGCCAAACACAGCAGCTCATCGTTGAGTTCCACGCCGAGTGCCTTGAGCAGCGGACCGTGGTCTACCTCCGCGAATGCTACGGCAAGTGCCTGCTCGCCGGTGAGTTTCTTCTTCTTGCTCATAGGAATTTCTCCAACCCAGACCACCGCGGATCGACGCGCTCTTCTTCCCCGGAGACCCCCGTGGTCACGCCTTCGGGAACATCTACTTCACAGCCATCCTCACACGTCGGCGCGAAAGGAAGCACCAAACCTGCCTCATCGATCACGGTCTGCAGGAGGTCAAGGACACCGTCCTCAATCTCGGGGATCTCATCGCCGGAACCGCGATCCTCTTCCTCTGTTTCATCTCCGCTGATGAAGGACTCATCCGCGGAGAAAACCTGGGATACGTGGAGATCTAGTGCTGGATGTAGCTCAGCTAAGCAGCGTGCGCATTCGCCGCTGAGGGTGCCGGTGATATCAGCGTCCACCAACACGCCGGAGCCCAACGGCGTCAAGGTGGCGTCCGCCTTAACCTCAGCACCTTCCGGGATGCCGATCATTTCCACGCCGATGCGCTCGGGGGCGGGTCCGGTTTGCACGCGGTGCTCAGGCAGCGCTTCAGCTCCTTGGCTGCGGAGCAATTCCGTCACGTCGAACTTCAATGGTGATTTCATAACGCCCACCAGCTTACCCTGTGCTGACCCACGCGCCCTAGACTGGCAAGGGCCTGAATGTTGGGTCATAGCCGCTTAAGCGCTTGCCCACAAGGCTCGATTCTTTCGCCTGTGGCTTTTAGCCTAAAACTCCATGAGCTACACCGCGACCGACACGGCGTCTCTGGGCGCCACGGCACGTGAACTCGCGCTCAGCTTTCCCTTGCAGTGCCTTGTCCCCGCCGTGGTCCTGACCGTCGTAGGAGTGACCTGCCGCCACCTCATCACGCGAGTCCGCCCCAGCATTTTCGGCGATGCCGGCCTCTCCCTGCACCGCGCGGCCCTCGCCAGCGCCCTTGCGGGATTGGCCGTGGGCGCGGTGTCCTTTCTTCCCCTGCATTTTGGGCCTATCGTCATACTCTCATCGGCGCTGTTCTCGCTGTGTGCCGCGCTCATCGCGTGGAGCGCGCGCGAGTCCTTTTCTGCCGCCGGCATGGGGATTGGTGTGATGATGCTGACCGTCGGTGCGGTCGATGTGGTGCTGTTGCTTGTCGACGCCGCCTGGGGCCCCATCCCCGAGCCTCACACCACGGGCACGGACTTCGGCATTATGTGGGTGCTTTATGCACTGTCGGGCCTCGTCGCCGCGGGATTGGCCGCAGCCTTAAGCACCATGCCGGCCAAGGAAGCCGCCCGGATTCGCCGCGCGGAACAGGCGCGCGCTGCGGCGCAGGACTCTACCTCGCTTCACTCGACCTCGCTTCGGCTACGCCGAAGCGTCACCACTAGGTAGTTGCCCGCACCTTAATTCAACAATTCGGCTTAGTAATCACGGGGCGCACGCGGCGCACGGCGCACAGGCTCCCGGGTCTCGCGCACAGCGCTTCGTCCCTCACCATGTGATTCACCGCGGGAACGCACGCCGGCGCCCCGCCGCAGCGCGGAGCGATCGTTGTTGACGGTACGCAAGAGATCGGACAAGGTGGTCTCGAACTCCCCGAGCTTGGCGTCAACGAATTCATCGCACTCGGTGCGCAGGCGGTTGGACTCAGAGTGCGCGGTCTCCACAATGCGGTGCGCCTCATCGTCGGCGCGGCGCACAACCTCGGATTCAGAGACCAAACGGTCCTGCTCGGCTTGGCCTGCTGCGACGGCGCGCTGGTACTCCTCATCCGCCTGGGCGCGGGTGCGCTCGGCGTCGGAGCGTGCGTTCTCTACGAGGTTGGTGGCCTCATCTTCCGCCTGGGCTACCAAGGTGGTGGCGCGGTGTTGAGCGTCGGCAAGCATGGCGTCTGAGTCCTCACGCGCACGGGCAACGGTGTCATCGGCCTCGGCGGTGGCCTCAGAAATAATCTGCTCCGCGCGCTCCTCAGCACCCTGGAGGATCTCGTCCTGCTTGTCTAGGACGTCCTGGGCGTCATCCATTTCAACGGGGAGGGCGTTGCGAAGATCGTCGAGAAGCGCCAGCATTTCGTGGCGCGGAACCATGCAGTTGGAGGTCATGGGAACGGCATAGGCCTGTTCCAGATTGCGAACAAGTTCATCGAGGGACTCAAATACGCGGTACATGGCACCAGCCTATCCAAGCGCACGCACACTGCGACGTATCCCACGCGGGAAGAAATGGCGAAAACCTCCCCGGCAAGCGAGGAGGTTAAGCACGGATACAGAGATAAGGAAACGGCTAGATTACGCCTTGGGCCAGCATGGCGTCGGCCACCTTCTTGAAGCCGGCAATGTTGGCGCCCGCCACGTAGTCACCTTCCAGGCCGTATTCCTTGGAGGTCTTGTCGATGTTGCGGAAGATATTGGACATGATCTCATGCAGGCGCTGGTCGGTGTACTCGAAGGACCAGGAGTCGCGGGATGCGTTCTGCTGCATCTCCAGCGCGGAGGTTGCCACACCGCCCGCATTCGCGGCCTTGCCCGGCGCGAAGGCGATTCCGCTCTCCCCGAAGTAGTGCGCGGCTTCCGGGGTACACGGCATGTTTGCACCCTCAGCAACGTAGCGGATGTGGTTCTTTACCAGGAGCTTGGCGTCATCGCCGTCGAGCTCGTTTTGGGTCGCACACGGCAGGGCAACGTCGGCGCTGACCTCCCATACGTTGCCGCCCTCGTGGTACTCCACGCCCGCGCCAGCCTCGCCGGCGTAGGTAGAGATGCGCTCGCGGCGTACTTCCTTGATGTCTTTGAGCAGCTCCAAGTCCACGCCGTTCGGCGTCGTGATGTAGCCGGAGGAATCGGACATCGCCACGACGGTTCCGCCGAGCTGCTGAACCTTCTCGGCGGCGTAGATAGCAACGTTGCCGGAGCCGGAAACAATGACTTTGGCGCCGTCGAAGGACTCGCCGTGGGTCTTCATCATCTCCGAGGTCAGATACACCAGGCCGTAACCGGTGGCCTCAGTGCGCACGAGGGAGCCACCCCAGGTCAGCCCCTTGCCCGTGAGGACCCCGGACTCGTGCTTGTTTTCTAAGCGGCGGTACTGGCCAAACAGGAATCCGATTTCGCGGCCGCCCACGCCGATATCGCCGGCCGGCACATCGCGGTACTCACCGATGTGGTTGTGCAGCTCCGTCATGAAGGACTGGCAAAAGCGCATGACCTCGGCTTCGGACTTGCCCTTCGGGTCGAAGTCAGAACCGCCTTTGCCGCCGCCGATGGGAAGGCCGGTCAGCGAGTTCTTAAAAATCTGCTCGAAGCCAAGGAACTTGATGATGCCCAGGTTCACGCTCGGGTGGAAGCGCAGGCCGCCCTTGTACGGGCCGAGGGCCGAGTTGAATTGCACGCGGAAGCCGCGGTTGACCTGAATCTGGCCGTTGTCATCCACCCACGGGACACGGAAGATGAGCTGGCGCTCGGGTTCGCACAGCCGCTCGACCAAGCCATAATCAGCGTAGTGAGGGTCCTTGTTGAGGACGATCTTGAGGGAATCCAGGACCTCAGCGAGCGCCTGGTGGAATTCCGGTTCACCAGCATTGCGCTTGAGAAGCTTGCTGTAATAGTCGGAGATTTGCTGGTCGATGGACATGGCAATCCTTTCATTCGGCACCGTGTTTAGCTGCTGGTGCGTCCTCCGTTGAACAACCGCTAGTTTTCTATCAATCGACCTAAATTGCAAGACGAGCGTACGGGGAAATTTATTAAAGGCAGGTCAGAGGGCGAAAATTTTTTCCCGTTTCCGCTTCCATATACTCATGTGCATGCGCATACTTGTTGCCCCCGACTCTTTTAAAGGCACCGCCACTGCCGCCGAAGCCGCTGCCGCCATTGCTTTGGGCGCGCGCCGCGCCCTCGGCTCCTCCCCGCACGCCGCTACGGCACAGGTAACCACTCTCCCTATGGCCGATGGTGGCGAGGGCACCGCGGAGGTACTCGCCAGCGCTGCCGTTCACCGCGACGGTACGGCGGGCCAGACCATTACGCTGCCCACCACCGATGCCATCGGGCGCCTCACCGAGGCCAGCTACCAGCTCGTGGGTGACACGGCCTTCATCGACGTCGCGGCGGCCACCGGCCTGCCCGCTGTCTCCGACGCTCTCGATCCGCTCCACGCGGATTCCTATGGCACGGGAGTGCTGCTTGCCGACGCCGAATCGCGCGGCGCCAAGCACATCGTCTTGGGACTTGGCGGCAGCGCCAGCATCGACGGCGGGCTCGGCATCCTCGCCGCGCTCGGCGCCGCCGCCCACGATTCCCGCGGCTACGCCCTGCCCAAAGGCGGCGCCCCGCTGGTCAACCTCGATCACATCGACACCGCACAGCTCAACATGAAGGCGGCGATGATGGACTACACCTTGGTTACGGACACCCGCGCCGTGCCCATCCAGGCCGCGACGATGTACGGCCCTCAAAAGGGCGCCGAGGGCGAACAGGTGGCACTGCTCGCCGGCGCGATGCTGAAGCTATGCGAGGTTACGGATACCGACCCGCAAGCGGAGTTCTTGGGTGCCGCCGGCGGCATCCCCATCGCCTTAAACTGGCTCTCACGCACACTGTGGGACACGGCGGAGCACTGCCGCATCGTTCCCGGCGGGCGCTATGTGGCCGAGGCACTCGACCTGCCCGCGCGCATCGCCGAGGCCGATCTCGTCCTCACCGGCGAGGGGCGTTTCGACGATCAATCGCTCACCGGAAAAGTCGTGGGCACGCTGGCGGAGATGACCGGGCCGCCGACGCTGGGCATCATCGCTGGCTCCGCTACGGCACCGGCGCCGCAAGGCGCGCTCCTAGAGGAGCTCGACGGGGATGAACGCGGGGACGTCGCCCAGCGCTTGAGCTCCGCAGCCGAACGCCTCGTCCACAGCTTTCTACAGAGCTAGCTCTCTGCAAGGGGCTAAAGCTTCTCTGCAGGACTAAGGGGTTACCTGCACCGCCCACGGGAAGATGGCCGGGCGCTCGTGGGCGAGCTCATCCTCCAGCAGTACGTGATCCTTCGGCAAGACCGAATGCGGAGTTAACAGGCGCGCGAGGACCATGGTCAGCTGGTTAACGGACCCCTTCACGCCATCGACGTCGATGGCGTAGCGGTAAACATTTGCGTCTTCGAGGTCACGTTCTTCATGCTCCTCCCGGTAGGTTTGGCGCAGCTGCTCTTCCAGCCCCTCCGGGAGTGCGGGCTCGTGCACGCGAGTAACCTCAGCAGAGGCCAGCGAGTTATTGTCCACCAGCTTGTGGGTGGCAGTACTAAAGATTTCGGCCACACGCTCGGCTTGGGCATCCGGCACCAGAACATCAAAGTGAATCAATGGCATGTAGGTAACCCTACCCAAACTTGGAGGACAGTAACTATGGCAGATCCCACACTTTCCCGTCTGACCGAGCTCTTAGTGGACGATTCCGTCGATCTCAGCTGGCAACGGGCCTTCTACGAGGATCTGCATGCCCACCCTGAGCTTTCCCATGAAGAGGAACGCACCGCCGGGCGGATTCTGGAACAACTAGAAAACTACGATTGTGAACTCGTCACCGGCATCGGCGGACACGGTATCGTCGCTATCTTCCGCAATGGGGATGGCCCCACCGCGCTGATGCGGGCCGATTTCGATGCCCTCCCTGTAGCCGAGGAAACCGGCGTACCCTTCGCCTCGACCAACGGCGCGATGCATGCCTGCGGGCACGATGTGCACGCCACCGCGTTGCTCGGCGCGTGCGCGATTCTCGACGCCCACCGCAACGCCTGGCGCGGCACCTTCCTAGCACTGTTCCAGCCCGCCGAAGAATCGTCCATGGGTGCCAAATACATGATCGCCGACGGGCTCACCGAGCGCGTTCCCGCACCGGATGTGTGCTTCGGCCAGCACGTCATGCCGGGCCCCGCTGGGCAAATCCAATCCACCGCCGGCCCCATCCTGGCCGGCTGCGACTCCCTTCGCATTCGCATCACGGGGCGCTCGGCGCACGCCTCCATGCCGCACGAGGCCATCGACCCCTCCTATGTGGCCGCCATGGTGGTCACGCGTCTGCAGGCCATCGTCGGCCGCGAAGTTCCTCCCCATGACTTCTTCGTCATCTCGGTGGGCGAGCTACATTCGGGTGATAAGAACAACATCATTCCAGGCGGCGCCGAGCTAGTGCTCAACACGCGTTATTACAAACCGGAATTGGCCGAGCGCGTCTACGCCTCCCTCGAGCGCATGGTGCGCGCCGAATGCGAGGCGTCCGGGTGCCCGGCAGCACCGACCTTCGAATACTTCGCTCACGGCGAGGTCACCGATAACGACGCTGCCACCCACCAGGCTGTTCGCGCCGCCTTCGACGAGGTCTTCGGCAAGCTCTCCGTCACCGCCGCGCCCTCCACCGTCTCCGAGGACTTTTGCTATCTCCCGCAGGCCTGGGGCGTGCCTTATTACTTCTGGTTCATCGGCTCCACACCGGAAAACCTCCTCGACAACCCGCCCGTTAACCACCAGGCCACCTTCCTACCGGACTATGAGCCCACGATGCGCTCGGCCACTCGCGCTGGGGCCGCCGCCGTTCTGTCTTTCCTTGGACGCTAAGCCTCTGTGCCCAACGCCACTCGGCATCACGGTCTGCGTAAAACGTTGGTCAGTGTCCTGGTCTGCAGGTGCATACAGAACTGGTTAAGCTTGGGAGTTGGTATTTTTCCGCATTTATATGCCTCAAGTGAAGGGATTCTCATGAGCCAACCCCAGCACTCCGATTTCCAATCCGCAGTTCCTGGACACGTTCGCGCCGCAGCCGGCGTCTCCCCCTCTCGTGCGACCGACCGCAAGTTTTGGTCCGGTCTGTCCTCCTCGGTGATGGAGCAGATTGCAGACAATTGGGAGGCCACCCGCAGCGCCTACGCCGCCACTCGTCAGCAGCACTACTTCTCCGCTGAGTTCCTGCAGGGTCGTGCCCTGCTCAACAACCTCACCAACGTCGGTCTCGTCGATGAGGCCCGCGCCGCTACTAAGGCTGCGGGCCACGAGCTGGCTGATGTCCTCGAAGCCGAGCACGATGCCGCACTCGGCAACGGCGGCTTGGGCCGCCTCGCCGCCTGCTTCCTCGACTCCGCCGTCACCCAGGACTACCCGGTGACCGGCTATGGCCTCTTGTACCGTTACGGCTTGTTCCGCCAGTCCTTCGACAACGGTTTCCAGCGCGAGGAGCCGGATGCATGGATGGAAAACGGCTACGACTTCATCATTCGCCGCGCTTCCGAGCAGCGCCTAGTCCACTTCGACGACATGGACGTGCGCGCCATCCCCTATGACATGCCGATCACCGGTTATGGCACCGATAACGTGGGCACCCTGCGCCTGTGGAAGTCCGAACCCATCGATGAATTCGATTACGATGCTTTCAACTCGCAGCGCTTCACCGAGGCCATCGTCGAGCGCGAGCGTGTCATGGATATCTGCCGCGTGCTCTACCCCAACGACACCACCTACGAGGGCAAGGTCCTACGCGTCCGTCAGCAGTACTTCTTCGTCTCGGCCTCGCTGCAGCAGATGATCGATAACTACATCGAGCACCACGGCGAGGACCTCACCGGCTTCGCTGAGTACAACTGCATCCAGCTCAATGACACCCACCCGGTGCTGGCCATCCCGGAATTGCTCCGCCTGCTTCTCGACGAACACGGGATGGGCTGGGATGACGCATGGAAGGTCGTCACCGAAACCTTCGCCTACACCAACCACACTGTGCTGGCTGAGGCCCTAGAGAGCTGGGAAGTGTCCATTTTCCAGAAGCTGTTCTGGCGCATCTGGGAACTGGTGGAAGAGATCGACCGCCGCTTCCGCGAGGACATGGCCCAACGCGGCTTGGATCAGGGCCGCATCGACTACATGGCCCCGGTATCCGACGGCCACGTGCACATGGCGTGGATCGCCTGCTATGCCGCGTACTCCATCAACGGCGTCGCCGCCCTGCACACCGAAATCATCAAGGCTGACACGCTCTCCGAGTGGCACGAGCTGTGGCCGGAGAAGTTCAACAACAAGACCAACGGTGTGACCCCGCGTCGCTGGCTGCGCATGTGCAACCCGCGCCTGTCCGACCTGCTCACAGAACAAGCTGGCTCCGATGCCTGGGTCACCGATCTGACCGAGCTGGCGAAGCTGGCTCCTTTGGCAGAGGATGAGAAGGTACTGCGCCAACTCATCAATATCAAGCGCGCCAACAAGCAGGATTTCGCCGCCTGGATTGACGCGCACCAGGGCGCAACCGTGGACCCGGATTCCATCTTCGACGTCCAGATTAAGCGCCTGCACGAGTACAAGCGCCAGCTGATGAACGCACTCTACATCCTGGACCTGTACTTCCGCATCAAGGTCGACGGCGAGACCGTCCCGAAGCGCACCTTCATCTTCGGCGCGAAGGCCGCCCCGGGCTATGTCCGCGCCAAGGCCATCATCAAGCTCATCAACGCCATCGGTGACGTGGTCAACAACGACCCAGCCACCAAGGACGTGCTCAACGTGGTCTTCGTTGAGAACTACAACGTCTCCCCCGCCGAGCACATCATCCCGGCCGCTGACGTCTCCGAGCAGATTTCCGTCGCTGGCAAGGAAGCCTCCGGTACCTCCAACATGAAGTTCATGATGAACGGTGCCCTGACCTTGGGCACCATGGACGGCGCCAACGTGGAGATCGTCGAGGCAGTGGGCGAAGAAAACGCCTACATCTTCGGTGCCCGCAACGAGGAGATCCCGCAGCTGCGCGCCGAGTACAACCCGGGTGAGCTCTACAACACGGTTCCGGGCTTGGCACGCGTCCTCGACGCCTTCACCGATGGCACGCTGGGCTCTGAAAATGCGGGCATGTTTGGGGATCTTCGCTCCTCGTTACTCGATGGATTTGGCGAGCACGCCCAGGACACCTACTACGTTCTTGGGGACTTTGCCGACTACCGCGAGACCCGCGACCGCATGGCAGCCGACTATGACGCTGATGAGCTGGCATGGGCCAAGAAGGCATGGCTTAATATCTGCTACTCCGGCCGCTTCTCCTCCGACCGCACAATCGCCGACTACGCCAACGAGGTGTGGAAGCTGGCCCCGACTCCCATCGCCAACGTCTAGGTAGACGGGGTTAATAGGCGCGCTAGTGCCTATTAACCCTTAGATGGGTAGTCCTTCAAGGCTCCTTCAAGGCAAAAGCGCCGCCCCACTCAATTACCCCCTTCCGCCATTGCGGGAAAGAGGCCGAGTGAGGCGGCGTTGCCTTACTGCGCGAGAGCCCTACTTATCGCGCAGCGTCTGACCCAGCTCGTGGACCTGAATCATGTTGGTGTTACCGGAGATTCCAGGAGGCGTACCGGCGATGACGACGATCATGTCGCCTTCCTTGTACTTATCCATCCCCAGCAGCGCCTCATCGATGGCTTCCATCATGTTATCGGTGGACTCCACCGATTCACTCAGGAAGGTCTCGGCGCCCCAGGTCAAAGCCAACTGCGAGCGCACGGCCGGGTGCGGGGTAAAGGCAAGCAGCGGCAGCGGCGAGTGCAAACGAGCCACGCGCTTTGCGGTATCACCGGAGGTGGTGAACGCCACGATTGCCTTCGCGTTAAGGCGCTCAGCGATATCGCGTGCGGAGTAGGACACGACACCGCGCTTGGTGCGCGGAACGTGCGTCAGCGGAGGAACGCGGCCACCCTGCTCGGCATTCGCGACGATCTTGGACATGGTGCGCACGACATTCTGTGGGTCGATGCCCACGGACGTCTCGCCGGAGAGCATGACTGCATCGGCGCCGTCGAGCACTGCGTTGGCAACGTCGGACGCCTCCGCGCGGGTCGGCCGCAGATTGGAAATCATGGAATCGAGCATCTGTGTTGCCACGATTACCGGCTTGGCGTTCTCACGCGCAATCTGGATGGCGCGCTTCTGGAACAGCGGAACCTGCTCCAGCGGCACCTCGACGCCGAGGTCACCGCGGGCAATCATGATGGCATCGAATGCCAGCACGATGGACTCGAGGGCATCGACAGCTTCCGGCTTCTCCAGCTTGGCGATGACCGGAACGCGGCGGCCTTCCTCATCCATAATCTCGTGGACCTTGTCCACGTCGGCCGGGGAACGCACGAAGGACAGAGCAATCAGGTCGACACCAAGCTTCAAGGCGAAGCGGAGATCTGCGATGTCCTTTTCCGACAGGGCCGGGACGGAAATGTCCATGCCCGGCAGGGACACGCCCTTGTTGTTCGAGACCGGACCGCCTTCGGTGACCTCACAGACGACGTCGTTGCCATCGACTTCCTTGCACACGACGGCGACCTTGCCATCGTCGATAAGCAGGCGGTCACCCGGCTTCGCGTCCTTCGCCAGGTTCTTGTATGTGGTGGACACGCGGTCGTGCGTGCCTTCCACGTCCTCAACAGTGATGCGGACGATCTCGCCGTCCTTCCACATCTCTTCACCGTTGATGAAGCGACCCAGACGGATCTTCGGACCCTGCAAGTCCGCCAACACACCGACGGCGTGGCCGGTCTCATCGGTGGCCTCGCGGACCCAGCGATAGTTCGCTTCATGATCCGCGTGCTCGCCGTGAGACATGTTCAGACGCGCCACGTCCATGCCCGCTTCAACGAGGCCAAGGATTCCTTCCTTGCTTGCTACCGCGGGACCCAACGTACAAACGATTTTGGTTCTTCTATCCAACATGGAATGCCTTACTCACATCGGGAGCTTCTAACGGTTCCCAAACTACCCCGGTTTACTGGTCTCGGCCACTACGAAAGACGCTCATAGCGCGTTTTCAAGCCTCGTCCCGAGTGCTCTCCAGGGCTGAGCAAAGCCCCAAATATTCGGCAACAAACGGGAATAACCGGGCACATCTGGGCATTTCGTACTCATCATTCGGAACCTCAGGCTTCCGAATAAGAGCTCAAAAACACCGTGTGTGATCCCGGCTACTTTTTCTGTTTTCAGCGCCTAAAACAGGCAGACGCTACGAAAGCTGTACCTAATTAAAGCCTGCGGAGCCACCATTCTTCTCAACTTCCGCGGAACGAGCGGGATCCACTTCCTCCGGTGACTCCTGCCCACGTGGCAACCGGAAGTACACAATGAGCGCAACAACGAAGCAGACCACCGAAACGATGACGTTGACGCGCAACCCGAAGATGTGTGTGGCCTCATCAGCGCGCATGTTTTCTACAACGAAGCGCCCCGCCGTGTATCCGGCAACGTACAGCGCGAACACACGCCCATGGCCGAGTTTGAACGCCTTGTGCGCCCACAGCAGGAACACACACACCGCCACATTCCACAGCAGTTCATAGAGGAAGGTCGGATGCACTGAGGTCACTACTTCCCCGGTCGAGCGTCCGCTGATTGGTGCGTACGCGCCGCTGTCATTTACTCGGTAGTAGATGTCCAAGGCCCACGGAACCGTGGTTTCACGGCCGTAGAGCTCCTGATTGAACCAATTACCCAAGCGCCCGATAGCTTGGGCCAAGACAAGTCCGGGCGCGACGGCGTCCGCAAATGGCCCCAATGGGATGCCTTTAACCTTGAACATGATCCACACCGCTATTGTGCCTAGCGCCACTGCGCCCCAAATGCCGAGGCCGCCGTTGGTAATCTTCAGCGCATCAACTGGATTGCACGTGGAACAGAAGTACTTTTCGTTATCCGTAATCACGTGGTAGAGGCGCCCACCAATAATTCCGGCCGGTATCACCACCAAGGCCGCATCCCACACCACATCCGGGTTTCCACCGCGGGCGGTATAGCGGCGCAGCGTCATCCACATCGCGACGAGGATGCCGACGATGATGCACATGGCATAAGCGCGAATTGGGACCGGACCTAGATGCCACACGCCTTGCGGCGGAGAGGGAATGTTGGCGAGATTGTAAATTTGCACGGGAAACAGTGTGCCTGAAAATAACGCCCACTACAACGCGTCTAGGTCCTGCGCGAAGGGCACGCCGGATGCTGGCCGGTAGCCACCAAAGAACGCGCCAAGGCCATGGGGTCTTGGGCAGCCATGATGGACTCACCGACCAAGATGGCATCAGCGCCCTGAGAAGCATAAGACAACACGTTTCGCGGGCTATTGACCCCACCCACCGCGATGCGCGTCATGCTCTCAGGAAGACCCGGCGAAATAGTAGAAAAGGCCTCCCGATTAATAGCATCGGAGGCCAAAGACCACGCGTTGATCGCCACGACAGTTCCCCCTGCCTTAATGACGCGATCCACCTCAGCGCACGTACGAACTTCCAGGATGGCGGTCATGCCGAGAGATTCCACGCGGTCTAGGAGAGACTCGAGGCGAGCCTGGTCGAGCAGCTCCACTTGCAGGGGAATCGCATCCGCCCCATAGCACCGCGCCTCATGGATCTGATAGGGGTCGACGATGGTGTCGCGGCATAGCATCGGTATGTCAACGGCGGACCGGGCCGCCCGCATGTCTTCGAGGGAACCGTGGAAGCGGCGGCGATCCGTTTGACACGCCATCACATGCACTCCGGCTTCCTCCAGGCTATGCGCCAACGCTGCCACGGACTGCGGGCTCTCCAAATGCGCAATTTCACCGCCATAAGGTACGGCGCGCTTTATTTCGGTAATGATAGAGCATCCCGGACGCAGCAAAGCCTGTGCAGCATCGCGCGGGGCATCCATGTCTCGGGAACGCGCCTTTACTTCCTTGAAGGGAACGCGGGCCTCCCGCGCGGCGACATCAGCTAGTACGCCGGCCACGAGGTGATCGACGGCAATCGGGGTAGGCATGGAGCACCTCCCTTCCCCGAAGGAAACTCAATGAAAGAAACAGGATGGAGTTCGAGATCACACTTAGGCTAGCGCGCTCTTACCTCCAACCAGAAATCCGGGGTCCCCTTCTATCAGCGCAACACCCCGTGGTGGAGATGAGACGAGCCGGTGGCTCGTGCCGCCGCCTCCCCTAGGTGGTGCGAGGATCTGTGGGGTCGATATCGGCGTCCAAAGCGTCCCACATCACGCGGCCAGAATCCTGGGAGGTTTCTAGATCTTCCTGCAGGCGCTCCTGCCGTACAGCTGGTGTCTCATATTTGGCGGAGCGGGGCTTATCGCCTCCCGGATTGCTGGCCACCATGACCGCACCAAAGAGCGCGAGTGCAGCGCCGACGAGGGCGAGGACAGGGCCGGCAGTCGAGGCATCCGCGGAGAGCACCGTGGCCCAGTCAGAAATGGTCGTGGACTCCACGGAGGTATCATTCGTGCCTCCCTGCAGCAGTTCCTCGGCGCGCTCCGCCTCCGGGCCGGCGGTCAGCAACGCAACAGGCCGCCATCCCGCAGCCGCCGCGGCAAGTGCTGTGAGGCCAGATACGATTCGGCGGCCGGTGCGCCGTAGCGCGAAGGCCGCAACACTGCCAGCGAGGACCACAACGCTCAACGCGATGAGCTCGAGGGACCACAAGGAACCCGATAGCTCCGCAACGCTGGAGCCGGCCTTATCATCCTCAACCGCAGCCTTTACCCACGTCATGCGGGAAGACAGCCACAATAGGATGGCACCGACAAACATCAACAAGGGCCCAATGCGCTTAGCCATCATTCTCCTCCCCTATGAGATCACGTGCATCGAAACAGGTCCGGTCACCGGTATGGCATGCCCCGCCGCGCTGACGAACGGTGAGCAGGATGGTGTCACCATCGCAATCCAAGCGCGCGCCGACCACTTCTTGGGTGTTGCCGGATGTTAGGCCTTTGATCCAATACTCGCGGCGGGAACGTGAATAGTAGGTTCCGCGGCGCGTCGCCAACGTGTAGGCCAAGGCATGGTCATCCATCCACGCCAACATGAGCACCTCACCGCGCTCCGACTGCACAATGGCTGGAACAAGCCCCGCCTCGTTGCGCTTAAGTTGCTGAGCAATTTCATCACTCAGCTCATAAGCCCCGACAGCCGTTGGGTCGGTGGTGGGGTTGTCACTGTTCCTCGTCACTGTCGCACCTCCTTGCCTGCCGCGGCTAGCGCCTGCTTGACCTCAGAGATCTCTACTTCTCCGAAGTGGAAAATGCTGGCGGCCAGCACCGCATCTGCCCCAGCGTCGACAGCCGGTGGGAAGTGCTCGGCCTTTCCCGCACCGCCGGAGGCGATGATCGGAACGGAAACTTTCTCGCGCACTGCCTCGATCAATTCGATATCGAAGCCCGCCTTGGTTCCGTCGCCGTCCATGGAGTTCAGCAAGATTTCGCCGACGCCCAAGTCCTCACCGCGCTTGGCCCATTCCACGGCATCGAGACCCGCAGAACGCGTTCCGCCATGCGTGGTGACCTCGAATCCGCTGGGGAAATCTGCAGCACGGCGCGCATCCACCGACAACACAATGCACTGCGAGCCAAACACATCCGCGAGCTCGCGCAGCAGCTCCGGGCGCGCGATGGCAGAGGAGTTGACGGAGACCTTATCGGCGCCGGCGCGCAGCAGTTCGCGGACGTCGTCGACAGACCGCACTCCACCGCCAACGGTCAGCGGGATAAAGACCTGATCGGCTGTGCGGCGTACGACGTCAAGCATGGTACCGCGGCCGTCCTTCGACGCTGACACATCGAGAAAAGTCAGCTCATCAGCACCCACGCGGTCGTAATGGGCGGCCAACTCGACTGGGTCGCCGGCATCACGCAGGTTTTCAAAGTTAATGCCTTTGACCACGCGGCCATTATCAACGTCAAGGCACGGGATCACTCGCACGGCAAGAGCCATGGTGACAATCCTCCTAAAGCTCAAAGCGAAATGAAAGGCAGCTCGAATCGAACTGCCGATTGATGAAATTCAAGTCCGGTATGCGGCGCTAGCGACGAGCGCTAGCGTCCTAGGCAAGCCAAGCGCCTATCAACGGCTTCCGCGGGGGTTTCGGGCGATGGCATCCAAGATCGTGGCATGCACCTGCGGGGTACCGCCCACGAATCCCTGTGAATGCGCGGTCCACTCGTTGCCTTCTGGATCACTCACGCGGCCACCGGCAGCCTTGATCATGAGAGCACCCGCCGCGTTATCCCACGGGTGCGGCGAGAAATTCACCGCGCCGTCAAACACGCCTTGAGCCACAAATGCATTATCCAGACCCACGGACCCGGTCATGCGGGGACGCAGCCCGGTCTCCCGGAGATCATTGAACAGGCCCGTCGGCAGGTGCGAGGAGCAGCCCACGTGGCCACGAGCCTCGTCGAATCCCTGGGCTTCTTCGCCACCACCGAAACCAGTGGAGGGGCCGCCGCTGGTTCGCAGCTGCATGCCCTGCGCCGCAACGACGCGGCGGTGTAGCAGAGGGAAATCCGCTACTGCAACAACCGGCTTTGCTTCGTGGATAAGCGTGACAAGAATGCCGCAGCATGGATTCCCGGCTGAGTAGTTCGCGGTTCCATCCACGGGATCCACAACCCACACCGTTTCTTCAAGGCTGCCGCCTGATTCTTCACCGAGTACCGGGATACCGGTGAGCTGGTTCAGCGTCAGTCGCAGCTGCTGTTCAATCAGCAAATCCACCTCGGTGGCAAAGTCCCCTTCGCCCTTGAAACGCGCGGGCGCTGCACCGAGGCCCCGGCGGAAGAGATCATCAACCTGGTCCACCGCTGCTTCTGCAAAGGCCACGAGTTCGCGCGGATCCGACGCGGAGGTTCCTGACATCGGGGCCATTGGCCTACCTCTCCTCGATCGGGTCAATGTATTCTTCACCCGGCAACGGCGTAACTTCCGCAACCGCCGCGAGCGCCTCCTCCAGTGTGAAGCGCTCCTCATAGAGAGCCTTGCCGATGATGGCGGAATCAATTCCCTCATTTTCGTAGAGGGCCAATTCACGCAGATCATCAAGGGTGGAAATCCCACCGGAGGCTGTTACCTTTGCCTCCGTGGCGGCCGCAACCTCACGCAGCAGTTCGATGTTGGGGCCTTGCAGCGTCCCGTCCTTGGACACGTCCGTCACCACGAAGCGAGTGCAACCAGCGGCGTCAAGGCGCTCGAGCACCTCCCAGAGGTCGCCACCATCGGAAACCCAGCCGTTACCGCGCGTGCGCCACTCGCCGTCCACCATCCGGACTGCGAGATCGACCGCGATGCGGTCACCATGCTCTGCCAAGACCTTGGCAATCCATTCGGGGTTCTCCAAAGCCGCGGTACCAATATTGACGCGGCGGGCTCCGGTGGCGAGTGCACGGGCCAAGGAGTCATCATCCCGGATACCTCCGGTCAGCTCCACGTTAAGGTCCACGCTCGTGGTGATCTCAGCGAGCAGCTCGTGGTTGGAGCCGCGGCCAAAGGCTGCGTCCAGATCTACTGCGTGCAGCCACTGCGCGCCTTGGGCCTGCCACTTAAGGGCGGCCTCACGCGGCGAGCCATAGGGCTTTTCAGTTCCGGCCTCTCCCTGATCAAGGCGAACCGCCTGACCGTCGACGACATCAACCGCGGGCAACAGTGTAAAGCTCATGGTGGGTAGTCTACCTTTCGAGTGGGCTCTTTAAAGCGTTCCAATCCAGTTCTTTAGCAGCTGCGAGCCGACGTCACCCGACTTCTCCGGATGAAATTGCGTGGCCCATAGCGCACCGTTTTCTACCGCGGCGACAAAACGGTCACCGCCATATTCGGACCACGCCACCTTCGGCGGCTCAGTGATTTCAGTCTCGAGCTCCCAGCTCCGCGCGGCATAGGAGTGCACGAAGTAGAAGCGATCCTGCGCGCTCACGCCATGGAACATAAGGCTATCGTCGGGAAGCTCAACGGTGTTCCAGCCCATGTGGGGCAGAACCGGCGACTGCAAGCGGGTCACCTCCCCCGGCCACTCACCACAGCCTTCCGTATAAACGCCGTGTTCTGTACCGGACTCAAAGAGAATCTGCATTCCTACGCAGATACCGAGAACTGGGCGGCCGCCAGCTAAGCGTTGACCAATGATCCGAGGCCCCTGGGCTGCGCGCAGGCCTTCCATGCAGGCAGCGAAGGCGCCTACGCCGGGCACCAACAGGCCATCGGCTTCCACCGCTAGCTTCGGGTCTGCGGTCACCGTCACGGTGGCACCGACCCGCTCAAGTGCGCGCAAAGCCGAGCGGAGGTTGCCGGCACCATAATCAAGGACAACTACGTCGTGTGAGCTCATCGTGGCTCCTTTCCGGGCCTCCTCGGCCTTCTAATCCTGCGCAAGCGCGTTTGGATGTCATTAAGTTCGCTCACGCGAGTCTTACCCAAAGCTAGGTCAGCAGCCGTCATGAGCAAGCCCACTGCAATGATGGCGGCACCTGCGGCAAAAGCGCCTTTGTATCCTGACATCGCCACGACGGCGCCAAGGACCGTCGAACCAAGGCCAGTACCACCGTCGTAGAAGATGTTCCACACCGCAGAACCCTCGGAGAGCCGCTCGCGTGGGAGGCGGTCAAACATCGACAGCAGCGCCTCGTTTTGAACGATGCCGAAGCCGGCACCGTAGATGACCGTACCGAACACGAGCAGCCATACCGACCACTCTTGCCACAGCACGGCGGCGATGAGTCCCACACCCACGACCGAGGAAGCCTGGGCCGGAATCATGAGTGTGCCGGGCTTGCCCACCCGGTCCGCCACGACACCGGCGACGTAGCGCGCAATCATGCCCGCGCCACCAATCACGGACAGCATGAAGCCGCCCAAAACCGCGCCGCGTTCAGGATCCAATTCGCGCACGGCCGGCGAAATGAAATTCGAGGCCACGCCGTAGCTCACGGAGAAGCTCATCAACGCCAGTGCCGGCACGAGCACAAGCTTCCACATTGGGGCACGCGGAGTGGTATCCGATGGGTCCGGCATTCCCACCGGGGCAGCCTTGATCTGCGGTACGAGGATGCAGGTGAAGAAACCCAGAAGGCCGAGGCCGGCGGCCAAGAGGTACACCACGTTATAGTTGTACGCTGCGGCGACGGCAAGGCCGACGGGCAGGAAGGCCATCTGTGCCGCGCCGATAAAAAGGCCGAAGATTCCAGTGGCCTTGCCCAACAAGCGCCGCGGCGTGATTTCCGCGATGAGCGCGTTTTCTGACACCGTCAGGGCACCAAAGCCAATACCGCGCAGTGCGGAAAAGCCTAGGGCGATTGGGGCGGCGTCGCCCAGCATGTGGCCCAACGCCGGCACGCCCAAGAGCAGCGCCGACGCCGCCATGATCGGCCGGTAGCCAAAGATGCGCAGCAGCATCGGAGTCGCCATTTGGGTAAGCACGGTGGCCAGCATGAACACGCCGGTTGTGGCGCCAGCCAGCGTGGCCGATCCGCCGGAATCCAACACAGCCAACGGCACCACGGGTAGCAAGACTGACCACGCGCCGAAGGCGGAAACCACCGCGATCATGGTTTCCTTGAAGCCGGCAACCTTCCACACACTCTGAGGGGCGTTATCTGTCACTTTGCCGCCAATCCTGCCGAAAAGATGTCGAGGAACCAGACCAACGCGGCGGCCACGGCGACCGCCGCGAGCGCGCCCGCGACCACAGTCAGCAATACTGAACCGTTCTGATACGCCGCCCACGCGCCGCCGACGAGCAGACCGGCGACGAGAAAGAGAATGAGAACCATGACATTCATAGCGTCTTAGAGTGCTCCCTTCGTCGAAGGAACTCCGGTTACTCGCGGATCCCGCTCGGTTGCCTGGCGCAGGGCGCGGGCCACTGCCTTGTACTCGGCTTCCGTGATGTGGTGCGGATCGCGCCCATAGCGCACGTTGACGTGCAGAGTCGTCGCCGAGTGTGTGGCAAAGGTTTCGAAGAAGTGCCGGTTGATCACCGTGGCGTAGTGCCCGCCGATAACCTGCCACTCCAAGTTCTCCGGCTCGCCATTCATGACAAAGTAGGGCCGCCCAGAAATGTCAACGACGGCCTCCACCAGCGTTTCATCCATGGGCAGAAGCTGGGAGCCGAAACGGCGGATGCCGGACTTATCCCCCAGTGCTTCGAGGAAAGCGCGGCCTAGCACAATCGCGGTGTCCTCCACTGTGTGGTGGGCATCGATATCGATATCACCCTCGGCATGGACCTTAAGGTCGAAGGAGCCGTGGGTACACACAGCGTTGAGCATGTGGTCAAAGAACGGCAGCCCCGTTGAAATATCCGCCTGGCCGGTGCCATCGAGGTTGATTTCGACGGAGATCTTTGTCTCCCCAGTCACGCGCTCTGCGCGGCCAATGCGGTCGCCTAAGTCGTGGCGTGTAGCTTCACCAGCGCTCATTGTCCCACGCTCCTTCTTTTCATCATGAGCCTTTGTCTGGGCTCAAGTTTCAGTTCTCAGTTAGTCATCTCTACTGTATCTGCCAAGTCCGCCGCGGCCGAAAGGAAGGCGTCATTCTCTTCGGGCAGCCCAATCGTGGCGCGCAGGAGACCCGGTACGCCGTTGTCTCGGATCAGCACATCGCGGTCGAGGAATCCCTGCCACACCGCGTGTTGATCGGCAAAACGTCCGAAGGAGACGAAGTTGGATTCGCTCGGCACAACGTAATAGCCAAGTTCCTGGAGCCGTGCGACAACCCGATCCCGCTCCGCCGAAAGCTTCGCCACGGTACCCAAGGTCTCCTCCTTGTGAGCAAGAGCCACTGTGGCCGCGATCTGGGATAGCACGGAGAGGTGGTACGGCAAGCGGACGAGCATCACGGCTTCCACGAAAGCGGGATCCGCCACGAAGTAGCCCAAGCGCCCGCCGGCGAAATCGAAGGCCTTGGACATCGTGCGCGAGACCACGAGCTTGGTCGGGTACTTCGCCAGCAGTGTTGTAGCTGAGGGCGAGGGCGAGAATTCCATGTAGGCCTCGTCCACGATGACGATGCCCGGCGCGGCCTGCGCGATCTTCTCCACCAGTTCGATCGGGGTGACATCACCGGTGGGGTTGTTCGGGGTGGTGATGAAGACGACGTCGGGGCTGTGCTTGGCGACGGCCCCCAAAGCCGCCTCCTCATCGATGCGGAAGTCCTCATCGCGCGGGCAGGAAATGAATTCGGTCTGTGTACCTGCGCACAGGATCGGATGCATGGAGTAGCTCGGCGTAAATCCCAGCGCGCTGCGGCCCGGCCCACCGAAGGCCTGCAGCAGCTGCTGGAGCACCTCGTTGGAACCGTTGGCTGCCCACACGTTCTCCACGCCCACGGTGACACCGGTCTGCTCGCTGATGTATTCCGCCAGCGCCGTGCGCAGCTCGACGGCATCGCGCTCCGGGTAGCGGTTGAGTTGGCGTGCGTGCTTCTCGACGGCCTCCACCATGTCCTTCACCAGCGCCTCCGACGGCGGATAAGGATTCTCGTTGGTATTGAGTTGGTTGGTTACCGTCAGCTGCGGGGCGCCATAGGCGCTGGAACCACGCAATTCTTCACGAAGGGGAAGATCCTTCAGCTCAGCCATGGTTTAAGCTTCTCCTTTCTGGGCATCTGTGTCTTCGGCGAATCGTGCGGCGATTGCTTCGCCGTGGGCGGGCAGCGCCTCCGCTGTGGCGAAGGCGATAACGTTCTCTGCTACCTCGCCGAGTGCCGCGCGGTCATACTCGATGAGGTTTACTGGGCGAAGGAAGGTGTGCGTCGACAAGCCGGCGCTAAACCGCGCGGTTCCAGAGGTTGGCAAAACGTGGTTGGAACCCGCGGTGTAATCACCAAGAGGTACGGGCGAATAGTCGCCAACGAAGATGGCACCGGCGTGGCGAATGCGCTCCGCAACTGCCCGGGCGTTCTTCGTGTGAACCTCCAAGTGCTCGGCGGCATAGGCATCCGCGACGGCGATTCCCGCCTCAAGGTCCTCAACCACGACAATGCCCGACTGCTCACCGCGCAGCGCCTCGGCGGCGCGTTCGGCATTGGCGGTGGCGGTATAACGCTGCGCTACCTCCGCGTTCACGGCGGCGGCAAACTCCTCTGAATCAGTAATGAGCACGGAAGCAGCCATGGGATCATGCTCTGCCTGGGAGATGAGGTCATAGGCCACGTAGACGGGGTTGGCGCTATCGTCTGCCAAAATGGCGATCTCCGTGGGCCCGGCCTCCGCATCAATGCCCACCACGCCCTGCACTGCCCGTTTAGCGGCGGCAACAAAAACGTTGCCTGGGCCGGTAATGATATCGACAGGCTCCAGTGCTTCCTCACCGGTAACCGGTTCATCATCGCCATAGGCCAACAGCGCAATGGCTTGCCCGCCGCCTACTGCCCACACCTCGTCCACGCCGAGCATGTGGCACGTGGCCAGCACCGTCGGGTGCGGCAGTCCGCCAAACTCCTTTTGTGGCGGGGAGGCCACGACCATCGCCTCAGCGCCCGCTTCCTGGGCGGGGACGGCGTTCATAATGACGGAAGATGGATACACCGCCTTGCCGCCCGGGACGTACAGCCCCACCCGCTCGATGGGGTGAAAGACCTCGGTGACCGTTGCCCCCGGTGCCAGGGTGGTCGTGTGCGAATCCGGCCTCTGGTCAGCGTGGACAGCACGCACGCGTGCGATGGATTCCTCGATGGCTGCCCGCACTTTCGGGTCCAGCTCTTCGGCTGCTTTCTTTAGCTCCTCCTGAGGCACTCGCACCGCGGCCGGGCGTATACCGTCAAATTTTTCGCCGAAGTCGAGGGCGGCCGCCGCTCCGCCGTCACGGACCTTCTCCACCATGGGGATAACAGTGCCCATCACCGAGGACACGTCCGTGCCGCCTCGCGGCAATACTCGGCGCAAACGGGAGGTAGTAAGTGCCTCTCCACGCAGGTCGATGGTTCGTAGCATGCTGGGACCTCTTTTTATAATATGCAGTGGTTTCTATACCTTCCCATTACTATACCCGGACCGAAAAGCCAGCGAACCGGCAGGTGCGGGTTATAGAATGTGCCACTAGTAACACATTCCGGCATCCCGAATCGGTAGAGGGAGGTGGCGAAATGAGCAACGGCGCCGACGGCCTGGACCGCCAGTCCCCGTCAGACCTGCTCGCCCGCGTCGAACGCCTCACGCGCCGGGAAAACCTTGACTGCATACGGGTAACCGCACACGAACTCCTCTTCCCGCACTCGCCGCTCGGGGAAACCCGCGCTTTCATGGACACTGAGGGCGAGCCGATCCTACGCTTCTACACCACCCACCATGGCATTCTTGGTTTCGGCGATATCCCCAGTCTCAGCGAGTTCGTCAACGACTGGAACCACGACTGCCTCTCGCCGCACCTCGTGCTCAACTATTCCTCCCCTACCGAAGTCGAAGTGTGGGGCCACTCCTTCCTCGTGGTGCACCAGAAACCCACGACAGCCCAACTCTCCGCTTCGGTAGTGCCAGCGCTCCACAACGCCGCGGCCTGCCTCGAAGAACTGGCTAAACATTTCCCCGTTCTCACGCTTCCCCGCCCGGCAGTCCCGGAAGAACAGACAGAACTCGACGGCCCCGTCGCCAGCGTAGATACGGCCCGCCTCGAAGCCCTCTTACCCGCCCTGGGAATTTCGCGCTTCCAATCAGATGGCGATGAAGCAGTTTATGCCTGGATCAATGACGTCCTCTTTGCCTTCGCCATTGACTCCGGCCCGAGCCTCATCATCAAAGGCCATTGGGACCCGAACCTACAGGGCAGCGAGTTCTCCAAGATCTTCCTCATTTGCAATGATTGGAACCGGAACAATCACTCGGCCTCGGCCTTCTGCCACTCCAACGTTGACGGGCTGCAGGTGCGCATTGATTACGCGGTCATGACGGGCGCTGGGCTTTCCGACGCCCAACTGATAACCGCCCTCGGCCGCGGCATCAAGCACGTCCTCCACGGCATCGATGACATTTCACGCGATGCCGTGGGCTCCTCCCCCGTCGCGTGGCCCTAGCGCACGTCGACCGCTGCCTCATTTTCTTCCGTTTCACTTTCGAGCGCCACGCTGGGCGGCTCAAAGAACAGCGCGGACCAGTAGACAAACATGGCCATAAATGGTCCCACAAGCCACGCGATGCCGGGCGAAAACTTCGGCACGAACTCCACGAATTCCCCGGGGTTCTCCGGAACATCAGTGGCCGTCGCCCCACCGAAGACATAGAAGGACGCCGCACCGGCCAAAGCCGCCAGCGCCACCCACAGCAGCACACCGACGCCACGGTAGCGCTCTCCCCAACGGTGGGCGATTGCTCCCAAGGCCATACCGAGGACTCCGGTGATCAGCACGAAGGTGATATAAGAATCGAATTGCACGTCGGCAACGTTACGCAGGACATAGCCGCCATCCTCCATGCGATGGCCCTCCAGAGTAGGCCGCCACAGCCCCCAGACAGCGCCAACAGCGGAGAAACCAAGGAGCGCTAACGCGAGCAACCCCGCGCCGAATCCAATGGCGCGGGGTATATGAAAGCTAGGTGCACGCAGTGCAGGCACGATAATCTCTAGCCGCAGAAGGTCCAGTTACCGTTCTCGCGCTTGAAGCGCATGGTGGAGCTATCCATGCCCTGGCTGGTGTTGACGTTCACGGTCGCGGAGGCGTCATCGCCGTTAACCACGACATCGTTGATGGACTCAACGCCGGTCTTGGACCAGTCGAAGCCCTCCATCTGGGAGGTGTCCTGGCCAGCTGCGGCCATCATGTCCTTGAGCTGGTTCATCGGCACATCCGGGACCTGGTTGTAGTCCACCTGGTCGAGGCCGGAGTTCGGATCATTACGCACGGCCGCGCAGGTGTGCTCCGGAAGGTACTTCACAAAGGAGCGCATGGTCTGCTGCTCATACATGCCACGTACCAGGGTGTTGATACCGTCGATATCCTCCTGGCTTGCGGCCTCGCCCTGAACCGGTTCAACCTTTGGCATGTTCTGGAACGGGTCAGCACCCTCTTCGAAGGGGTTGGCTACAGCCTGGTCGCCGCCCCCAGGGTTCTCTCCCTCCGGCTTCGGAGCAGCGCTCTCGCCGTCCTTATTCTCTTCCCCCTCCTTCTTATCCTCAGAAGTCTTCTCTTCCGTCTTCTTCTCAGACGTCTTTTCCTTGGACTTCGTCGTCGTGGTGGTCTTTGCCGCAGAGGAAGCGGTGTCGCCTGCGTTCTCGTCATCGGAACCACAAGCAGCCAAGGAAAGCGGTGCAACGAGTGCAACAGCGATGAGGGACTTCTTGGCAGGTGTCAAAAAGGACAAGGGATAACTCCTCAAATTAAATAGAGAGCGATAGGTAAATCCACGCTAGGCGTGGTGGTTGCTCTTGGGCGTCTCCGACAACCCTAACAAGGGCTGTTTGAAGAAATCATATTTTACACCTTGAAGCTTCCTGTGAGCCCCACTAGGGGTTTCTTGCGCCGCGTAGAGTTGGTCGTGTGCATCTATCTCGCGACGCTATCGTTTCCACCGCCCTCGAACTCTTGACCCGCTACGGGCTTGCCGACGTCACCATGCGCCGCGTCGCCACCAACCTCGACGTGGCTCCCGGCGCCTTGTACTGGCATGTAGCTAACAAGCAATCGCTCATCGCCGCCATGACCGCTGAGATCCTCTCCCCCGTCGCGGGTGAAACCACGGCGGAGTTGGTCAGCTCGCTACACCGGGAGCTGCGCCGCTGGCGCGATGGCGCCGAGGTAGCCATTGCTGGCGCCGCTTTCCCAGAGTCTTCAGTCAGCGCTGACTTAGAAGAGCTATTCACTACGGCACTGCAGAAAGAAGCCCCCGATGCATCGAAGGAAGATAGTGCCGTCGCCGCCCGCACGCTGATCCACTACACACTGGGCGCTACTTTCATGGAGCAATCCCGCGAGCAGCTCAGTGGGGCGTCGTCCAGCGAGGCGTCGCCAAGCACGGTCTTTCCCTCTCCAAGTATCTCAAGCACCGCGCCCGTGGACGCCACCTCTGTGCGCGCCGCGGAACTCATGGTTGCCGGTTTAAAGTTACTGCGAACCGATCGCTGCGAATAGAATTGACTAAGCTGAGCCTCATGACTGAGACCCGTGCTGATCTAACGCCATCTCGCCAGGTGTGGCCTGGTTCCCCCTCCCCGCTCGGCTCCACCTTCGATGGAGCCGGAACTAATTTTGCTATCTTTTCCGAAATCGCGGAAAAGGTTGAGCTCTGCCTCATCGACCACGATGGCAGCGAAGAGCGCATTGAGTTGACTGAAGTCACCGCCCATGTCTGGCACGCCTACCTCCCCAACGTCAGCCCCGGACAGCGCTACGGTTACCGCATCCACGGCCCTTATGAACCGGAGCACGGCCTGCGCTGCGATCCCTCGAAGCTACTTGTCGATCCTTATGCCCGCGCCTTCGACGGTGATTTTGACGGCGATGCCTCGCTGTACTCCTACGATATCTTCGCTGAAGAGCCTGGCACCGGGCGCAACGAAGATGATTCCTTGGGCCACACGATGCTGTCGGTGGTCATCAACCCCTTCTTCGAGTGGCACGGCGACAACCGGCCGCATACCCCGGATAACGAAACCATCATCTACGAAGCCCACGTCAAGGGCATGACGATGACGCACCCGGATGTGCCAGAGGAGCTGCGCGGCACCTACGCCGGCATGGCGCACCCAGCGATCATCAACTACTTCAAGGACTTGGGTGTGACGGCCGTCGAGCTGCTGCCGGTCCACCAGTTCCTCCAGGATGACCGTCTGCGCCAGCTGGACCTGCGCAACTACTGGGGTTATAACACTTTCGGTTTCTTCGCGCCGCATGCGGACTACGCCTACGCCAAGAAGCCAGGCGAGGCAGTGGCTGAGTTCAAGGCTATGGTTCGCGCTTACCACGAGGCAGGGATTGAGATCATCCTCGATGTCGTCTACAACCACACCGCCGAAGGCAACCACATGGGGCCAACCATTGCCTTCCGCGGTATTGATAACCATGCCTACTACCGCTTGGTCGATGACAATCCCGAGCACTACATGGACTACACCGGCACCGGTAACTCCCTCAATGTCCGCCACCCGCACTCCCTCCAGCTGATTATGGATTCGCTGCGTTATTGGGTGACGGAGATGCGCGTGGATGGCTTCCGTTTCGATCTCGCGTCTACTCTGGCGCGCGAGCTGGATGACGTCGACAAGCTCGCCACCTTCTTCGATCTGGTGCAGCAGGACCCGGTGGTCTCCAAGGTCAAGCTCATCGCCGAGCCCTGGGACGTGGGCCATAACGGCTACCAGGTTGGTAACTTCCCGCCCATTTGGAGCGAATGGAACGGTAAGTACCGCGATACCGTCCGTGATTTCTGGCGCGGGGAACCGTCGAAGATGGGTGAGTTTGCCTCACGCTTGACCGGCTCTTCCGACTTGTATGCCAACAACGGCCGCCGCCCCACCGCATCCATTAACTTCATCACCGCTCACGACGGCTTCACGCTGCGTGATTTGGTGTCCTACAACGAAAAGCACAATGCGGACAACGGGGAGGACAACCGCGACGGTGAATCCCACAACCGCTCGTGGAACCACGGCGTGGAGGGCCCGACTGACGACGAAGAAATTAAGAAGCTTCGCCGCCGCCAGGTCCGCAACTTCCTCACTACCCTTCTGCTCTCCCAGGGCACCCCGATGCTGTGTCACGGCGATGAACTAGGCCGCACCCAGGGCGGCAACAACAACGTGTACTGCCAGGACAACGAGATTTCCTGGATCGATTGGTCGATGTTGGAGCAGGAAAAGAACATCGCCATGCACGGTTTTACTAAGCGCCTGATTAACATCCGCAAGAACCACCCGGTGTTCCGTCGCCAGCGTTTCTTGGCCGGTGGCCCCTTTGGTTCTGAGGTGAAAGACCGCGATATTGCATGGCTCGTGCCCTCCGGCAAGCTGATGACTCCGGAGGACTGGGATTTTGAATTCGGCAAGGCCCTCATGGTCTACCTCAATGGCAACGCCATCACGGAAACGACGGCCCGCGGCGAACGCATCACGGATGATTCCTTCATCATGATTTTCAACGCCCACCACGAGGACATTGAGTTCACCCTGCCGAAGAAGGACTTGGGCGCTAGCTGGCGGCTCATCGTCGATACTTCTGATTCCGGCGGATACCCGGACGAGGAAAAGCTGATCTCTGCCGAAGGAACCATCATGGTGCAGCCGCGCTCCACGCTGATTTTGCGCCAGACCGAGCCCCCAGTCTTCGACGACAACGACGAACCTGCATAATCGGTTGCTTCGGCAAGAAGCAGCTGAAGCTTTGGCTGCTTCTTCACCGCTTGCTCTCCACCACCAACACCATGCTTTGAAAGGAATCCGTGTCCTACACTGCCCACGGTGCCGTCATTGATGTCACCGCCGAAGCCATTGTTTTCCGCCGCTCTTTGCTTGCTTCTTCCCTCGGCGCACCAGCCCACGAGAGTCTCTCCCTCGCTGGAGCCACGGGCGTGGAATGCACGGAGCCGACGGCAACTGGTTTTGGTCAAGTCATCGTTCACGGCACCAGTGGTTCCGGAGATGGTGCTGGTGACACGGTCATCCGTTTTGCACCCGGCCAGGACGCCACGGCTTTCGCGCAGGCGGTGGAGGCTGCCTTGCGCGGCGAAGCACCGGCCGCCAGCACTCGTGTTCAGGGATTGAACTTCACCGCCGTCGATGTGGAAACGGCCAATGACAACTGGGGTTCGGTGTGCCAGATCGGCGCGGTCCGCTTCCGCGATGGCGAAGAGACCGAGTCCCGTACGTGGTTGTGCACTCCCCCGCCGGGCCTAGAGCACTTCGACGACGTCAACATCAGTATCCACGGCATCACGCCAGATGACGTCGCAGATGCTTCGCCCTTTGCGGATGCTGCTGCCGAGCTCTTCGACTTCCTCGGCTCTGACACGATGGTGGCCCACAACGCACAGTTCGATTCCACGGCCTTGCGCAGCGGCCTTAAGAAATCTGCGGCGCCAGTTCCGGAGATTCGCTTGGCGTGCTCGCTGGCCCTGGCTCGCGATGCCTCCCGCGCCGGCGTCATCGACGTGGCCAACCATAAGCTTCCGACCGTCGCCTCCTGTATCGGGGCCGAGGACTTCCACCACCACGAAGCCACAGCGGATGCCCGGGCAGCCGGCGAAATTGTTAGCGCCCTGGCTCAGCGCTTTGGTCACTCTGGTTCCATCGAGGACTTGTTCACCATCCGTGACTTTGCCCTGGGCACCTTGAGCGAGGAGTCCGTCATCCCAGTTCTGCGCGCTAACACTGCTCCGCTGTCTGCAGCGGACTTAGGCGCAGGCACGGATTTCCGCGACAAGACGCGCATGGCCGGAACGACCTCGGGTGCGAAAAAGAAGAGCTCCGGGTCCGCACAGCGCCGCGGGCCGGCCCCATGGCAGTCCGTATCCACGCCAGACACCATCCCGGATCCGAACCCCGACGCCGATCCAGAAGGCGCATTGTTTGGCCAGAATGTCACCCTCACTGGTGACTTCGAACCTTTTGATAAAGGTCTGTTGTGGTCCAAGATTGCTGAGCGCGGTGGAAAGGTGGGCAAGAACGTCACGAAGAAGACCACCATCCTCGTCGTAGGCCAGTGGGCCACCAAGACATCGAAGGAAAAGCGCGCCGAAGAGCTACAAGGCAAGGGCCAGGATATTGAGATCTGGCAGACAGACAAGCTCCTCGAGGAGCTTCAACTCGATGAAGCACCTCCGTTTTAACCCGCGATTGGCCTCAAGGCATCCGCGATAAGCCCCAATACAAAGGAATTCTCCTCTTCGCTGGGAACCGGTGGGCGTGGAGCGCAGTCCAATAAGCATAAGGAATCTGCACCTGCCCAACCGTTACGGAGATAAATCCTTATGACCATCGCGCTATCCACTTCCCTCCACGTCGATCGCCTTCTCCCCTCGCTCTGCCCGAGCGAAGAGCTGACCGGAAATAAGCTGTGTGATGATGGTTTTGGGGACTCACCTGCTAGCCTCCAGCTATCGCGCACGCTATCGATGTCCATAGTGCGCGGCACGGGTACGGAGGCCAAGCGTGTGAGCCAGCGCGCTCTGGATGATATGGGCTTGACCGTACGCCAGGCATGGGATTCCGCAGCGCTGAATCTGCAGCGGCGAGCGTTGACGGAGCAGGGACTGCGGTTCTTCACCCGCCCTGCCGAGCTGGGCTTCATGGGGGCCGAGGCAGGCCTCGAGGTGCGTGCTCATCGCTGCACGATATCGTCCTGGTTGGCCCATCCGCAGGCTTTCGTTATCCTAGACAATCATCTTCAGAGGCTCAGCCAGGCTCGAAGCATCACGTACCTCGTGCCTGATGCGCACACTCTTTATGCGTTGTTCAACGTATGCCCGCATCGCGCCACGGAGTTAGCGTGGCGCGCTGCTGAATTGCGTCCGCGCCATCGAGCCCCGCTCAGCATGCAACCGCTAGTATTAGCTAACGGCTTCCCGTTGGAGGTGTAGACACACCCCCGCACTTTTCCGCCGTGGCCGAAAGGAGTCACGTTTCACGATGGCTGAATCATCCATGTCCCGCTTGAGCAACCAGTATCATTCCTGGGTGCACGCGCATCCCACTGCGGCGCAGGACTTCCGCGATGCCATCGAGGACTTGCTTAACGACGCCGGAATTATCTTCGACCGCGTAGCTACCCGCGTCAAGCTTTGGCCGTCCCTGAAGGCCAAAGCAAAGAAGCGTCGCAGCAACGGCGAGCTCATGTACCCCACTCCGTGGGAGGATATCCACGATGTCTTGGGCGTGCGGATTACCGTCTTCCACTCCACGGTTATTCCGGAGGCCCTCGAAGTTCTGGGAGAAACCTTCACCGTGCTTCGCTCGGTGGACAAGGCAGCAGAAACGCGGATTTCCGGCGGCTTTGGCTATGGTTCACACCACCTAGTGCTCAAGGTTTCTGAAGATAGTGCCGCTGCCCTTGAGGAACTTGAAGCCTATGTTGGCTGGACCTTTGAGATTCAAATCCGCACTGTGCTGCAGCACGCCTGGGCGGAATTTGAGCACGATATCCGGTACAAGCAGGGACCAAACCCGCCTTCCCCACAGGTGGATCGCCTCTTCACGCTCGCTGCGGGCCTCATTGAGTTGGCGGACCAGCAGTTCGATGAGATTGCCGCACTCAAAGCCCCCAGCTCCGAGGCGGACGATGACGTGGAAATCACGGCAGAGACCCTCCCCGGCGTCCTCGCCATCATTCTGGGTAACCGCTTTCCGCGTTCACGCTCGGAGCACTACCGCTTCCTAGCGGAGCTTTTAGAAAACAACGGCATCAATCGTCTAAGCCAGCTCAAGCAGCTCCTCGATGAAGACGCTATCGCCCACGTGCACGACGCCATGCGCTACCGCTTCCGCCCGGGCCAGGTCAGGCTTATCGACGATTTGCTGCTCAACAAGTTCGGCGCCCAGCACATCGAGGCCACCGCCCAAGCCGGTGACCGCAAGGACCGCAAGCGTCGCCTGAACGCGCGCCTGAAGGCCTTAAAAAACTTCCGGAATAATTAGCGGAATCCGCCGCGGAACTTGTCCATCTGCCGGCGCTCTTTCTTCGTGGGGCGGCCGGCACCGCGCGGGCGAACCGGAACCGAGGGCAAAAACTCCTTCGGCGGTGGCGGCGGTGCGTGGTCGATGTAGCAGGTCCGCGCGATGGGAGCGCCCACGCGCTTGGACACGGTGGCGAGCACCTCGAGATCATGTTCGTGGTGGTTGCGCCACACGCGCACGCGGTCGCCGGGGACAACCTGCTGTGCGGGCTTGGTGGCGTTGCCGTTGAGCTTGACGTGCCCGGCGCGCACCGCTGTGGCAGCTTCTGACCGAGTCTTGAACATGCGCACGGACCAGACCCAGGCGTCAATGCGGACGGGCCGCCCGTCGGGCTGATTCACCATAGACGCTTATAGGTTGTGGTTTTCGTTGACGATCTTCTGGATCTTTACCCAGTTGTAGGCGCCGCCGACCACGGCGACGATGAGGCCAATCGCCATACAGGTCCAGAAACCGGTAAGCGCCCAGCCTAAGAGCACACCGCCAGCGACGCCGCCCACGACACAGATAGCGCCGTTGCGTGCGTGGGTGCGTACGGCTTGTTTGCGTTGCTCAATGGGATTGTTGGGGCGTCGCTGCATAGTCATGGGGCTTATTTTACATGGCCAGAAGCCCGCCACCTTAAAGCTCCACCCAGGCTGTTCCGGCTTCCTTCGGCTCTACCCCACCCTGAGTCAGTGCCGCGAGCGTTGCAGCGAGTTTCTCCTCACCGCCGGGCTCAACGGACACGGTGAAAGTCACTGCCTGGCCATAAGCGGTATCCACCATGTCGACGCCGCGGTTGCGCAGCTCCGCTTCCAGCCGGCCGGCCTCCGCGTGGGAAACCTCGACAGTATAGAGCTCGCGCAAGGCGCGCGTGACATGCTCAACCTGCTCCATCGTCTCGCTCACGGCGCCGCCATAAGCGTGAACGAGCCCGCCCGCGCCCAGCTTGATGCCGCCGAAGTAGCGCACGACCACCGCACAAATATCAAGCAGCCCCGAGCCTTTCAAAACATCAAGCATCGGTTTACCGGCGGTGCCGGAAGGCTCGCCATCATCGGAGGAGCGCTCCACCGGATTCGAGCCATCGACGTGATAGATATACGCCGAGCAGTGGTGGCGGGCGTCGGGAAAGCGGTCGCGGGCGGCGTCGATAAGCGCGCGTGCTTCCGCCTCATTCGTGGCGCGGCCGATGAGGGTGATAAACCGCGAGCGTTTGATCTCAATCTCGTGCTCGACGACGTCTCCTGCGACCGGGCGCTGATAGCTCTCCAGCATTATGCGACGAGGAAATCGTACTCAGGGGTGCCCGGCTGAAGCTGCTGGCAATTCAGCTTCGACTTCTCCATGCGCTCCAGCAGGCCATCGATGCCCGCTGCGCTGCCCAGTTCGATGCCTACCAGTGCCGCGCCGGTCTCGCGGTTATTGCGCTTGAGGTATTCAAACAAGGTGATGTCATCCTCCGGGCCGAGAACATCCTGCAGGAAGTGGCGCAACTGGCCTGGCTCCTGCGGGAAGTTCACCAAGAAGTAGTGCTTGAGGCCGCGGTGTACTAGGGAGCGCTCCATGATTTCGGCGTAGCGCAGCACGTCATTGTTGCCGCCGGAAATAACGCAGACCACCGTCGAACCCGGCTGCAGGTTCAGCGTGCACAGGCCGGTCACGCTCAGCGCGCCGGCGGGCTCGGCGATGATGCCTTCGTTCTGGTACAGGGCCAACTGCTCAGTGCACACAGCACCTTCGGAGACGACATCCCAGTGCAAGCGGCCTTGATTGGCCTCCAAAACCTTGAAGGGCAGCTCACCGATGCGCTTGACTGCAGCCCCATCGACGAAAGGATCCACGGTGTCGAGCGTTACCGGCTCGCCGGCAGCGAATGCAGCGCTGAGCGACGCCGCCCCGGCCGGCTCAATGCCAACCACCGCGGTGCGCGGGGCCATGTCAGCGAGGTAGGAGGTGATGCCGGAGATCAGGCCGCCGCCGCCCACGGGGACAACCACGGTGTCGAGGGATTTACCGATGGACGACAGCTGGGACACGATTTCCGCGGCGACGGTTCCCTGGCCGGTAACGGTATCGCGTGCGTCGAAAGGCTCAATAAAGAAGGCACCGCGTTCCGCAGCATCCGCGTGCGCGGCGGCTGCCGCTTCATCGAAGTTGGCGCCGGTGACCACGAGTTCCACGACGTCACCGCCATGGACCAGGATGCGGTCGCGCTTTTGCTTCGGGGTCGGCTCCGGCACGAAGATCTTGCCGTGGATCCCCATGGTGCGGCAGGCATAAGCCACTCCTTGGGCGTGATTGCCGGCAGAGGCAGTAACAATCCCCTGCTTCCGCTGTTCTTCGCTTAAGTTCGACATGCCGTACAGAGCGCCGCGAATCTTGTAGGAGCGCACGTCCTGCAGATCTTCGCGCTTTAAGTACACCTCATAGCCGGTTTCTTGGGACAGGCGCGGGCAATACTGCAGCGGAGTCGGGGCAATCTCCGAGCTAATTCGCGATTGTGCCAGTTGGATATCAGAGGCGTGGATTGGCTCGAAGTCTTGCGGGGTGCTTGTCATGGTGGCTCATTTTAGCGCCCCAGCTCTCTCGCGTCGCACATTACCTAGCATTCGACCGATTCACCCAACGTTTACCTAGATATCGATTGTTTGCAACGCTGCGTTCCCCAAAAGCACCATGGGCGCAACGTACGGTGGTTCGGAAACTTTTTCGTTCCGCTTCAAGGAGTCTTTCTCAATGTCTCGCTCTTTCTCCCGCCGCACTCTCGCGGTGTGTGCTGCGACCGCGACTAGCCTTAGCCTGACCGTTCCGGCATCCTCGGCCGCGATTGTGGACAACGTCATCGAGCATTCCGCCGCTGACGCCAACCTCAAGGTGACCCCGATCGGCACCTATGAATCCGGCGTGTACGCAGAGTCAGCCGCGGAAATCGTGGCCTTCCACCCAGCCTCCAAGCGCATCCTTACGGTTAACGCGCACGCGGGCCAGATCGACGTCCTCGACGCCGCTGACCCAGCCAAGCCCACCTTGATCGGCTCCATTTCTGCCGGTGAAGGCAAAGAGATCAACTCCGTAGCCGTGCGCCCTGATGGCCTGGCTGTGGCCGCCGTCCAGCAGGCGGACAAGACCGAGAACGGCGAGGCGCTCTTCTTCAACGCTGCGGCCGAGGACCTGGCCGCCGCCGAGCTGGGGCGCGTGGCGGTGGGGGCTTTGCCGGATAACGTCCACCTCACCGCGGACGGAAGCTACGCTCTCGTGGCCAACGAGGGCGAGCCGTCGAACGAGCTCAACGCCGAGGGCACCGATTACGTCGCCGACCCAGAAGGTTCCGTCTCCGTTATCAAGCTGCCGGCGGGAGTTGCGGCGCCGGCTCAGGCGGATGCCCGCATCGCTGATTTCACGGCTTTCGACGGCAAGCCACTGCCTGAGGGGGTGCGCGTCTTTGGTCCCTCCGGGCACGAGGCGAAGCCCTCCATTGACTTCGAACCGGAGTACATCTCCTCCCAGGCGGGCAAGGCATACGTGACACTGCAGGAGGCCAATGCCATTGGGGTCATCGATATTGAATCCGCCACCGTGGAGAAGATCCTGCCGGCTCACATTGCGGATCACTCGCAGGTGCCGCTCGACTCCTCCAACAAGGATGATTCGGCTGAGCTGCGCACCATCCCGGTCAAGGGGCTGTCCATGCCGGATTCCATCGGCGCTTTCACCGCCGGTGGCCAGACCTACTTTGCTACCGCGAACGAAGGCGATGCCCGCGAGTGGGGTGTCAAGGAAAAGGACGGTGGTTCCGGCGTCTACACCGATGAAGTCGAGCTCAAGGACCTCATCGAGGACGGCAAGGTGTGCGAGGGCGCGCTGGGCGACGTCTCTGCGGAAGACCTCGCCGATAAGAAACAGGCCGGCAACCTGAAGCTGAGTACTGCTTCCGGCTGGAATGAAGAGAAGGGCTGCTTCGATGAACTCTATGCCTACGGCTCCCGGTCTTTTAGCATCTACGATGCCAACGGCACGGTCGTCTTCGACTCCGGTAGCGATTTTGAAAAGATCACCGCTGAGCTGAATGAACCGGGTGTGTTCCACCACAACGCCGATAACGAAGCGGCCGAGTTTGATGACCGCTCTGACAACAAGGGCCCTGAACCGGAGGCCCTGACAATCGGCAAGGTTGGGGATCGCACCTATGCTTTCGTTGGCGCCGAGCGCGTCGGCGGCGTTTTCGTCTATGACGTCACTGACCCGGCCAATGCCTCCTTCGTCACCTATGTCAACAATCGCGACTTCTCCACCGATGAGTTCGCCGCTGCCGGTGACTTGGGCCCGGAGGGCTTCACTTTCGTCGACAAGGCCAACTCCCCCAACGGCGAGCACCTGCTCATCGTGGGCAACGAAGTCTCCGGAACCACCACCATCTACTCCGTTGAAGATGTGCTCGACGACGAAGACGCTGCCGACAACAAGGACGACGAGGGCAAGAATAACCACAGCTCCCACTCATCCACCGCGGGCATCATCGCCGGTTCTGTCATCGGAGTCATCGCCGCGGTGGCTGCCGCGGTAGGCCTGCTGAACACTCCGGGTATCCGCGAAACCGTCCTCAGCCTTGCACCGGCGCCGCTGCGTGAGCAGCTGGAGAAGTTCCTGTAATCCCTACTTTTCCTCGGGGCGGGCTGCTACATTGAAGTGGGCTTAGGACAAGCTAGCCCCCTTTTTTCTCACACCCCCTTCGCACCTTCTTTCAAGGAGAATTCCTGATTATGCGCCTTTCCACCTCCCTTATCGCAGTGTGCGCGACGACGATGGCCCTGGTCACTCCGTTGGCCACAGCCGCAGAATCTGCTGAGAGCAGCCAGTCCTCCGCTTCCTCCCAGAGCCAAAGCTCTAGTGGCGGAAGCTCTCAGGGCCCCAACGGTGGAAGCTCGATGAACGTCGGTCACATCGACACCTCCGATCTCTCCAAGGAATGTGCGGACGCTGTGCACAAGGCGCGTGAGGAGCACGAAAAGGCGGTTGCCGATGGCACCGCGGGTTCTTCCTTCATGGGGCCGCAGGAGCTGGGGCTCGGCATCCTTAACGGTTATGGTTCCTCTGGCATGCCAGCAGAGCCAGACTGCGTCCAAGCGGAAAAGGACGCCGAGTTGGAGAAGGAATGGGACGAGATGCCCGAATGGGTACAGTCCGCCCGCCCCAATGACACAGCCGAAGAGGTCTTTGCGTGGGTCGGCGGCATTATCGCTCTGGTCGCCGTCGCTATTAATGCGCTGACCGTGGTCGCACAATTCGACCCATCCGTTCTCGATGGTCTGCGCGCCTTCCTGAAGAGCCAGGGCTTCCACTGGGATAACTCCCAGAAGAAGGAAGGCGAGAAAGCGGCTGCGAAGTAACCGCCTCCCCACCAAAAATTAAACGCGCGAACCGAGCAGGTTCGCGCGTTTATTTAGTTTGCTCACTGGTTCATGGCCGCTCGCTGATTAGAACAGCTCCTCGGTGGCAATCTGCGCACCCTCCACGAGGGACTCCAGCTTGGCCCACGCGATCTGGTGGTGCAGACGGCCGCCGAGACCACAGTCCGTCGATGCGATCACGTTTTCTGGGCCGACCAGTTCAGCGAACTGGATGATGCGGTCTGCTACCAAGCGTGGGTGCTCCACAGCATTGGTGGAGTGAGAAACCACACCCGGGTAAATGACGGTGCCCTCCGGCAACTTGTGGTCCTTCCACACGCGCCACTCGTGGGCGTGACGCGGCGAGGCACCCTCGAAGGAGAATCCGCCGACCTTGGCCTGCAGGATCTCCTCAATGATGTCCTCGAACGGAATATCCGTCACGTGCGGGCCATGCCAGGAACCCCAGCAGATGTGCAGACGAGTCTGCTCACGCGGGATGTCCTTGATGGACTCGTTGAGGATCTCAATGCGCTCGCGTAGGAAGGCCTGGAAGTCCGCGACCGTCGGCTCCGGGACCACGGAGTCCCAGGCTTCAGCCAGGTCCGGGGCGTCGAACTGCACGGTCAAGCCAGCATCCGTGATGGCCTTGTACTCCACCTTGAGCGCTTCACCGCAGGCACGCACGAGATCGGTCTCATCCTCGTAGTACTTGTTAGGCAAGCGCGCCGCAGCACCCGGGGACAGGGCGGCGACGAAACCTTCGGTGCCCTCTGGCAGGGCGTCGGCAAGCAGCTTCACGTCTGCCTCGACTTGTTCCTGGCCAATGTAGGTAACCGGGCCGGTGAACTCCGGGTTGGCCACCTTCTTGCGGCCGGTAAAGATTCCCGAATCCGGGTCGTTGTAGGCCTCGGCGAAAAGGGCGCGGTCGCGGCGATCCTTCATCGACGAAAGGCGAATCTTGCCCGGCTCGGAACGAATCTTGTCACCGATTTCCCAGCGGTCCTTGTCCGTCATGGTCAGACCACCCAGGCGGGTAAAGGAGTAGTTCCACCACGCGCCGTAGTCCACGGCGCCGGAGGTGATGTGGCCGTATTCGCCCTCGTTAATGATGTCGATGCCGAGATCGACTTGGCGCTTAACGACGTCTGCGACCGAGCGTTCCAGAATCTCGTGGAACTTCTCATCGGAGATGGTGCCTGCGGAGCGCTCGAGGTTAGCTTCCAGCAGCTCCTTCGTGCGCGGCAGCGAGCCAACGTGGGTGGTGCGGATCTTATTGACCATGAGGAAACGGTCTCCCTTTCAACTAGACTGTGCTGTCTAGCGTAACCCACGGGCGAGGCGCAGCCCGCTTCATTCTGTACTTTTATTCAGCACCCGAACGAAGCATGCTGTCTCAGCCCAGGATGCCGGCGCCCATCGTCGCCTTGAGATCACCCATGAGGTTGCTGGAGCGCTCCACACGCAAATGCTCACCAAGGACCATCATGGTGGACTCTTCGCCGTCGACAAGCGTGAGGTACACATCCGACTCGCCCTTGTTGTTGACCAGGACCTGCTTGAGGCGCGCAATGTTGTCCATCGTGCACTGATCCGTGCGCATGGTCAGGCGCAGCGGCAGGCCGGCACCGTTGCCGGGACCAAGATCGGGGATGCGGATATCGGAGCAGAACAGGGACATGCGCTCATCGCGGATCTTCACCTGCACCTTGGCCAGGATGATGTTATCTTCCGCGATCTGCGCGGCCACCAACGAATACACCTGGTTAAACACGAGGATGTCTACCTGTGCACCGTTGTGGTCCTCCATGCTGACGATGGCCCAGGGCGAGCCATCACGCTTGGAAAAGCGCCTGTCAACGCCCGAGATAATGCCGCCAATCACCAGCTCTTGGCCATTGCCCACCTCACCGTTGAGGATCTTCGTAATCGGGGTATCGGTCTGCGCGTTGAGGGCTTCTTCGAATCCGTCGAGCGGGTGGCCGGAGACATACAGGCCCAGCATTTCCCTCTCCAGGGCCAGCTCGTGCTTGCGGTCCCAGTTCTCGTCCGGAATATCGATGGCGAAGGCGGAGACGGACTCGCCTTGCCCTTCCTCCCCGCCAAAGCCGGCGAAGAGATCGAATTGGCCCTTGTCGGCCGCCTTCTTCGTCGTCTGCACCGAATCCACGGCATCTTCGTGGATGAGCATGAGTCCCTTGCGCGGATGCCCCAAAGAATCGAAGGCACCGGCCTTGATGAGGGATTCGGTGACGCGCTTCGAACAGGCCGCCAGCTCGATTTTGTCCAGGTAGTCGGAGAAGGACGTATAGGCGCCTTTCTCCCGCCTAGTCTTCACGATGGAATCCACCACATCCCCACCAACGTTGCGGATAGCGCCCATGCCGAAGCGGATATCATCGCCCACGGCCTGGAAAGTCTCCACCGATTCATTGACATCCGGGGAGAGCACGCGGATGCCCAGGTGGCGGCAGTCGGCCAGGTAGATGGCGGACTTATCCTTTTTGTCACCCACCGAGGTCAACAGCGCAGCCATGTACTCCGGCGCATAGTAGGCCTTGAGATAGGCCGTCCAGAAGGACACCAAGCCGTAGCCTGCGGCGTGGGACTTGTTAAACGCGTAGGAGGCGAAGGGCTCGATGGTGCCCCACAGAGCGTCCATCGCTTCCTTGGAGTAGCCGTTGTCCTTCATGCCGCCCCAGAACTTGTCGTACTGTTGCGCCAAGACTTCGGGCTTCTTCTTACCCATGGCCTTACGGAAGCCGTCTGCCTCGCCGGCGGTGTAGTTTGCCACCTTCTGCGAGATACGCATGATCTGCTCCTGGTACACGATGAGACCGTACGTCTCATCGAGGATTTCCTTGAGCGGCTCCTCCAGCTCGGGGTGGATCGGAGTGATTTCCTTGCGCCCATTCTTGCGGTCCGCGTAATCCCAGTGCGCGTTCACGCCCATCGGGCCCGGGCGGTAGAGCGCCAGCGAGGCCACGATGTCCTTAAAACCAGTCGGTTTCATGCGCTTGAGCAGCTCCTGCATGCCGCCCGAGTCCAGCTGGAACACGCCCAGGGTATCGCCGCGCGAGAGCAGGTCATAGACCTTCGAGGCTTTCGGGTCGTCGGCGTGAAGGTCTTCGAGGTGGACTTCCTCGCCACGGTTTTTCTTGATGTTCTCCAGGCAGTCACCAATCACGGTGAGGTTGCGCAGGCCCAGGAAGTCCATCTTCAGCAGCCCGATGGCCTCGCAGGCCGGGTAGTCCCAGCCGGTGATGTAGGCGCCGTCGGCTGGGCGCTTCCACATCGGAATGTGGTCCATGAGGCGCACCGAAGCCATAATCACGGCACACGCATGCACGCCGGCTTGGCGGACCACGCCCTCAAGACCACGGGCGGTCTCGTAGATCTTCTTGACGTCCGGGTCGGTCTCAATCATCTGCCGGACCTCGGCCGCCTCCGAATAGCGCTCGTGCTCTGGGTCCATGATGCCGGCGAGCGGGATGTCCTTGGCCATGATGGCCGGTGGCAGAGCGCCGTTAATGCGGTCGGCCATCTGGAAGCCGGGCTGGCCAAAGTGGACCTTCGCGGAGTCCTTAATAGCCTGCTTCGTCTTCACGGTGCCGAAGGTGATCACCTGCGCCACCTTGTCCTCGCCCCACCTCTCGGCGGCGTAGGTAATCATCTCGCCGCGGCGGCGATCATCGAAGTCGATATCGATATCCGGCGCGGAGGGGCGCTCCGGGTTCAGGAATCGCTCGAAGAGGAGATCGTGCTCGATCGGGTCAATATTGGTAATCGTCAGCGCGTAGGCCACGAGCGCACCGGCCGCCGAACCACGGCCCGGACCAACGCGAATGCCGATGGACCGCGCGTGCTTAATAAGCTCGGCCACGATAAGGAAGTAGGACGGGTAGCCCTTCATATCGATGACGCTGATCTCGTACTCAGCACGGTCGATGTACTCCTGCGGCACATCCCCACCGGGGAAGCGATCCTTCAGTCCCTCCATTACCTCATGGGTCAGCCAGGAGGTTGGGGTGTGGCCTTCGGGGACGTCGGCAATCGGCATGCGGTCGTGGGTATGTTCCTCCCAGATCTTGCCGTAGTCTTGCACGCGCTCCGCAATCCACAGAGTGTTATCGCAGGCTTCCGGGACCATATGGTCCCACAGCTCACGCATCTGGGCGGCAGATTTGATGTAGTAGCCGGTGCCGTCGAACTTGAAGCGGTCCGGATCCATGAAGGTCTTGCCGGTTTGCACACAGAGCATCGCCTCGTGCGCGGGGGCTTGGGTTTCCAGCACGTAGTGGCAGTCATTGGTCACCAGCGGCGGCAGGTCCAGCTTGCGGCCGATCTCCAACAGGCCATCGCGCGTGCGCTTCTCGATGTCCAGCCCATGGTCCATGAGCTCCAGGAAGAAGTTGTCCTTACCATAGATGTCCTGCCACATGGCGGCTGCTTCCAGCGCTTCGTTGAACTGGCCCAGGCGCAGGCGGGTCTGCACGTCACCGGAAGGGCACCCGGTGGTCGCGATGATGCCTTCAGCATGCTCGGCAATCAGCTCCGCGTCCATGCGCGGCCACTTGCCCAACTGCCCCTCGTAGGAAGCCAAGGAGGAAAGCTTGAACAGGTTGCGCAGGCCGGTTTCATTCTCCGCCAACATGGTCTGGTGCAGATAGGCACCGGAAGCGGACACGTCATCGCGCTTCTGGTCCGGAGTTCCCCACAGCACGCGCTTCTTGTTGAAGCGCGATTCCGGTGCCAAATAAGCCTCGATGCCAATGATGGGTTTCACGCCAGCGCTGGTCATCCTTTGGTAGAAGGCATTGGAGCCATACATGTTGCCATGGTCTGTCATACCGACGGCAGGCATACCTTGGCGAACCACCTCATCCGCCAACATATCCACCTTTGCCATGCCATCCAGCATGGAGAATTCGGTGTGGTTGTGAAGGTGAACGAAGGAGGAGTTTTTGGCCATGCGGCTCATCTTAGCGGGGACGTCAAACTTCGCCCGTAGGTCCTCGCTGAGGTACATTTTCTTAAATGTTCTACACCATTGCTGCCTATCTCATGTGGGGCTTCTTCCCAGCGTTCTTCCCGCTGCTGCGCCCCGCCAGCCCGTTTGAGATTTTGGCCCACCGCATCGTGTGGACCGCCGTTCTCGTCACCGCAGTGTTGCTGGTGACAGGTGGCTGGCGCGAGCTGAAAGCGTTCAGCCTGCGCACTTGGGGGTGGATGTTCGCCTGTGGCGTGGCCATCACCATCAACTGGGGCACCTATGTCATCGCCATCAACAGCGATCACGTGGCCGATGCCGCACTGGGCTATTTCATCAACCCTCTTGTCTCCGTGGCCCTCGGCATTATTTTCCTCAAGGAGAAGCTGACGAAGGCGCAGGTGGCGTCGGTCAGCATCGCCTTCATCGCCGTGTTGTGGCTAACCTTCATGACCGGTCAGGCCCCCTACTACTCACTGGCCCTAGCCTTCAGCTTCGGTATCTACGGCCTGCTTAAAAAGCGCATCACGGTCTCCTCCATGGGGTCGGTGGCCGCGGAAACAATTGTCATGCTCCCCTTCGCACTCATCTACCTGGGCTACCTCCAAGCACAGGGCGAATCCACCTTCACTACCGAAGGCCCCGGGCACATCGCGCTGCTGATTACCTCCGGCCTCGTCACCGCCCTACCGCTGCTGTGTTTCGCGCAGGGTGCTAAGCACCTGCGCCTGTCTACCCTCGGCATGCTGCAGTACATGACCCCCATCATGCAGATGCTGTGGGCACTGTTCGTGACCCAGGAGCACATGTCCACCGAACGCTGGATTGGCTTTGCCATCATCTGGGTTGCGGTGATCATCTACCTTGCAGACTTGGTGCGCATGGGCCGCGCTTCTCGACGCCGCGCCCGCCTCCACCCCGCCGGCGAGTCACGCGCCACCGCAGAGGGCTAGCGGCGCTTCAGCTCCTCGCGCGCCTGCTTAGCCTGGGCGCGCCGGGCGGATTCCTCGCGTGCGTTGAGCGCCCACCGCGGCATGAGGACGGCCATGGCGATGCAGTAGATGGCCACCACGATGAGAATGCCGAGGGCGAGCTTGTCCGCACCCCAGATCCCTTGCACGATGGCAGCCCCGGAGGCGATGAAAGCGCCCGCCCACATCAAGAGGTAGGCAAAGCGGTAGTTCGGCGGCCACGTAGAGGTGTTCGGAAACAAGCGCATGTCTTCTCCTTGACTGTTTCAGCGGTTCTCATTCTGTCCGACGTTAGCGGGCGGGCGCACGCCGAAGGATCCCCAGGCGGCATCGTCGGGGGCAACCTCGACCGTCTCGACCCGCGGGTCGGCGGCGAGGGCACGCAGTTGGGTGCCCGCAGAATAGACCACCACCGCATCAACGTGCGTGGGGACTTCCTCGCCCATACCATTGGCTTGCGCAGCCACGCGGGCGAACACCGCCTCGATGACGTCGGCGCGCTCGGCTCCTGAGACGGGTTCGGGAACAGCGATAGGAGCGGCCAGCCCAATCACGATGGCATCCATCCGCTGGATTGGTTGCAGAGCCTCAGAGACGTCGTGCGGACTCAGCGGCTTAGTAAAACCCACCAGCGCATAGGCTGGCTTATCCGCCTGCGCTAGCGAGGCCTCCGCGCGCTCGCGGTACTCGGAGGCAGTCTCGGTTCCATCCGGGCCCAGCTGATCTCCCTGCAACGCCGAGCGAGGCTGCGTGCCAAGCAGACCAAAAAGGACAATCACCACCAGCGCCAGCACGGCCAGCAGCACCAGTGCCGCGGCACGGCGGCGCCGATAGATGCGCTGGCGCGTGCTCCGCTGCGGGCTCATCCGCGCAATACCTCCACGGCGTGCTTGAGATCGTCCGGGTAGGGTGCGGTGCATTCGAACCACTTGCCGGTGCCCGGGTGGGTAAAACCGAGCTCGACCGCGTGCAACCACTGGCGGTTAAGCCCCACGCGCTTCGCCAGGTTCGGATCACAGCCATACATCGGGTCGCCCACGCAGGGATGCCCGGTGGCAGACATGTGCACGCGGATCTGGTGGGTGCGGCCGGTCTCCAGGTGGACTTCGAGGAGGCTGGCCTCGCGGAAGGCCTCGAGCAGCGTGTAGTGCGTCACCGCCGGCTTGCCGTCATCAATGACCCCAAACTTCCAGCCCGCGGAAGGATGACGCCCGATAGGCGCATCAATGGTGCCGACGATGGGATCGGGCAGGCCCTGGACCACAGCGTGATAGGTCTTTTTCACGGTGCGCTCGCGGAAGGCGTTCTTGAGCTGCGAGTAGGCCCGCTCACTAGCGGCGACCACCATGACGCCTGAGGTTCCCACGTCGAGGCGGTGGACGATGCCCTTGCGTTCGGTAGGGCCAGCGTCGGCAAGCGCATAGCCCGCCGCCCGCAGCCCGCCGATGACGGTGGGCCCATCCCAGCCCAAAGTCGGGTGGGCGGCCACGCCCACGGGCTTGAACACGCAGATGACATCCTCGTCCGCGTAGAGGACATCCATGCCCTCCACCAGCTCTTCCTTAGGAATGAGCGGCTCCTCGGGCGCTGGCATCATGACGTCGATCCAGCCACCGGCGCTTAAGCGCTCGGACTTGCCCACGGCCGCACCGTCGATTTCCACATCACCCGCCGTGCACAGCTGGGCCACGCGGGCGCGGGAAATGCCCAGGAGCTTGGCCAAGGCGGCATCCACACGCATGCCATCGAGCCCTTCGGGCACCGGCAACCTACGGCTTTCGCGCATTACTCTCCCCCCGTTTCCTTTTCTTCAGCTTTCTCGTGCATCTCCGCCCAAAGCATCGCAATGATGAATACCACGACGCCACAGGTAATGGCCGCATCCGCGATATTGAAAACAGCGAAGCTGCCCACGGAGATGTAATCCACCACGTGGCCGAACCAAAACCCTGGCTCGCGCACGAGGCGGTCGATGAGGTTGCCCAGAGCACCGCCGGCGATCATCGCCAGCCCGATGGCCTGCCACTTGTCATGAATGCGCGGGGCGGCGATTGCTACACCAACAACGAAGGCGAGTTGGATAGTGGTAAACAGCCACGTCGAGCCTTCCCCTCCCATGGAGAAGGCGGCGCCGGGGTTAAAGAGAAGGTAGAAGCGGAACCAGTCACCGATTACCGGTAGGGCTTCGCCTTCCGTGAGGATGGACAGCATCAGTGCCTTCACGGCTTGGTCGACGGCGGCCACACCGAGCACCACCGCAACCATCACTCCGATATAACTCCTTGCTTTCACCCGTTCCATTCTAAACAGGCTCATCCGGTAATTTGGAATGCGTGTTTCGTGTGAGAGCTCTAGCAGTCCTGTCCGCCACCGTCTTGGGAGTCAGCGGCGCGCTCGCCGGCTGTTCCTATTCCCAGCCGGCCAAGCCAGTCGAGGAGCCAGTGGGCTTAGCCCTCGATGCCCCACGCGTCACCCTCCTAGAACCCGGTGACGACGCAAGCCGCGTTGTGGCTTATAAGGATCTCGATGCTACTCAGGAGCTGACCTATGAGGTCGCCACGGGTTTTGACCAGCAATTGCGCAAGGACGGCAGCTCGGCTCCTGCACCAGCGTCCAAGGACAAGGTCACCCTTCCGCTACAGGCCTCGGTGGAGGCTGCCACCGAGAATGTTGAGGGCCAGTTGCCGGCCAGCCGCAACGCCTTCGTTACCGTGGGCAAGCCTGAGGCTGACGGCGCGGACGTCTCCTCCGCCGAGGGCTTCCAATTTGGGTGGCGCGGCACGGATAGCGGGCAAATGAACTCGCTGCGCCTTGCCGCCCCGCAGGCCGCAACCGACGAGGCCCGCAGCACTGTGGAGCACGCCATCACCAGCCTGACCTCGCTGCCCATCGTCTTCCCGGATGAGGAAATTGGCTCCGGCGCTCAGTGGGTCGTGGAATCGCGCGTTACCGGCGAGTCCACGCTGCTGCAAACCACGACCTATACCTTGGACAAGCTCGACGGGGATATCGCCACGCTCAACGTCGAGGTTGAGCAGCGGCCGTCCCTGGGCGCGCTCTCCTTCGACGGCGCTGACGCCCCCGAGGAGCTGCGGGGCAAAGAGCTCAAGGTCATGGACACCACGTCGACGTCGAAGGGCACGGTCACCGTTGATCTGACCAAACCACTTCCCACAGCCGGCGATGTCTCCGTGACTACTGCCATTTCTTATGGTGCGGACAGCTCCGATCTTCGCGTGGTGCAAACCAGCGCCACCGATATGACGTTCACCACCGACTAGTCCGCTGCGCGCCGCGCCTGCCCCGCATCAGGCAACCGCGCGCCGACCTTCGGACAGCGCAGCGCCCGCCACCCACCGGCTCTCAATCCAGTGTGGTGGCGGGCGGTGAAGCTTGAATCCCAGTCTTACTGAGCCGGGGCGTCGGCTGGGGCCTCAGCGCCTTCTGCCGGGGCGTCGGCAGGAGCTTCGGCGCCTTCAGCGGGGGCGTCGGCAGGCGCCTCTGCGCCTTCCGGTACGGAATCAGCACACATCTCCGGCACCTCTTCCGGCGGGACGATGTTGGTGACCAGGACACAGGCCCACGTCTTGGACAGCTTCCACGTGCCGCCCTCGTTGATGAACTCCACCTGGTCAGCGGTCTGCTGCTGGCCGTCCGGGGTATTGATGTGGACGGTGGCCAGCGCGGAATCCGGCACGAGGCCCGGAATGACCGGGGCAACAACCTCGAAGGTGGCACCGGACTCGGCCTGAGACTGCGACATGACGTCGAAAAGCTCCGGCGCTGTCTCACTGCCCTGGACCAGCTGGACCTTCTCTTCCTGCGGAAGGTTCGGGTCGGCGGCCTTGGTCAGGATCTCATTGAGCTGCTCCACGGTAGGCATCTCGGTGGAGGCCACCTGTGATGCGGAGGTTTCGCCCGAAGGCTTAGCGGCGGTGCTGTTCTCGGTGTCTGCATCCTCGGAAGACGAGCAGGCAGCCAGGGCAGTCGCGGCGCCCAGGGCCACAACGGCGGCGCTCAGCTTGAAGGATTTCACAAATACTCCTCACGTAGGGGATCGTGGTTTATCCCTTTTACTTTAGCGTCCACGACCGCCGCCCTGGGGTTCCCGCGCAGGTGCGTGCCTGTAGTAGCCTGCTGTCATGACTTTCGCCCTCATCGCCACCGGTGGCACCATCGCCTGCACGACGGTCCGTGACGGATCCCTGGTCCCCACCGTCAGTGGGCAACAGCTAGCCCAATTCCTCGACGCTGAAGTCGGAACACACGACATTGAGGTGGTGGAATTCCGCGCGCTGGATTCCAGCTCGATTACTTTGGCAGACCTCGATGAGCTACTGTTGTGTGCGCGCCAGCACCTTGCGCGCCCAGAGATTGATGGCGTCCTCATCACGCACGGCACCGATTCCATGGAGGAAACCGCGCTGGCGTTATCCCTCTTCGACCTCGGTGAGGGGCCCATCGTGCTCACTGGCGCGCAGCGCGCCTTCGACCACCCGGCTGGTGATGGCCCGCGCAACCTGCGCGATTCCTATGAGCTCCTGTGTTCCGGAAAGGCCGGCGTGTGGGTGCAATTCGGCGGCAAGACCATTCCCGGACGCGGCGCGCGCAAGTGGCATACTTCGCAGCTCAACGGCTTTGAGGAGCTACCGGTGGGTGACTCCGCTCTGGCGCCGTTGCCGCTCTCCCCCATGGCGCAACACCCCGTTGAGATCATCGCCGCCTACCCGGGTGCCGGCGCCGCGCTTGTCGACGCCTCCCTCAACCACACCCATGGCCTCGTCATCGAAGCCATGGGCTCGGGGAACATGGGTGAAGAGATGGGAGCTGGGGTTGCCCGCGCGCTGCAAGCGGGCGTGCCCGTGGTGATTAGCACCCGCACGCCCTACGGAGCTACCAAGCTGGCCTATGGCGGCGCAGGTGGCGGTGCCACCTTGGGCGAGATGGGTGCGGTAGCCTCCGGTGGATTCCGAGCCGGCCAAGCCCGCATTATGCTCGCCGCGGCACTCGCTACCGACACACCGGTGGCAGAGATGTTTAGCACTGCCCCCTCCGCCACTGCTTATACCGCGGGCTAGCTATCCTCGCGTGGCGGTTCCTCCCCAGCGGTGTCAGTCACAGGATCATCGGCCTCGGTGGCGTCGCCTGGCAGCGCCCCCTCCCACGCCAGTGAGTCCAATGGATCGGCCGGGTGGAGATCTTCATCCTCAGCCGCAAAAGAGCGCACAAACCCCGGGCCCGTAGCGCGAGTTTCAAAGCGCACGCTGACCACCCCATGGCCGGCGCCTTGAATCCAGCCGTGTCCAAACTCGGGGTGGTGGACGTCCTGCGTAGCGTGCCAGCGGCGCATCGAATCCGATCCCGCTTCTCCCAGCGTTTCCGACTCTGCTCTGGGCTCCGTCTCCGTTTCCGGCGCGCCGGGCAGGTGGTCGCTGACGCCAGTCTCGTAATCCGTATCCGGAGCTGGACGCACGACCTCGCGGTCGAGCTCAGGAAATAGCACGTCTTGGCGGGCCTCCTCCAAACCCGAGTAGCTCACCCCGACCAGCCTGATGGGCCCGAGCTCCTCCGGGTAGCGCGCCAAGCTCAAGGCCTTAGCCTCGAGGACCTTCAGGTCATCCGTGGCATAGGGCAGCGTGGCCGAGCGGGATTCGATGTGGAAATCCGCCATCCGCAACTTCACCGTCACCGTGCGCGCGCCGCGGCCGTCCTTGAGCAGGCGGGAATGCGCGCCCTGCGCCGCGCGGATTAGTGCCGCATCCACCTCCGCCGCCGTGCGCAGGTCCGTGGGGTAGGTGAACTCGGTGGAGATTTGTTTAGCAATCGCGCGCGGGGCGACCGGACGCTCATCAATCCCTTGGGCGAGCTTCCACAGCTGCACGCCCACCACGTTGCCCAGTGAGATCTCGACTTCCTTGCGGCTCATCGCCGCCAGCTGTCCGATAGTCTCCACGCCAATGGCTGCGAGCTTCTGCTGGGTGACTGGGCCCGCTCCCCAGAGCTTGCCCACCGGCAGCGGGTGGATGAGCTCATCGAAGCGCTCCTGGGGCACGATGAAAGTCCCGTCCGGTTTGGCCTCCCCTGACGCAATCTTCGCGCTTTGCTTGCCTGCACCGGCGCCGATGGAGCTGGGAAGGCCCGTCTCAGCTCGAATCACTCGGCGCAGATTCTCCGACCACTCACGGACTTCGGCGGGCGTGGCTCCGGCGAGTGCGGCCGGTTCCATGAAGGCCTCGTCGATGGAGAGCTGTTCGATGACCCCCGCATGCTGCGCAATAATTCCAAATACCCGGCGCGAGGCCGCCACATACACCGCCCGGCGCGGCTGCACCACCACGGCTTTATAACCCACGAGCTGCTGCGCGCGGAACATGGGCATTGCGGAATGAGCTCCATATGCGCGGGCCTCATAGGAAGCACCGGCGACGACGCCGCGTCCGCTCGTTCCTCCCACCAGCACAGGCCGGCCGCGCAAGGTAGGGCGGGTGAGCTGCTCCACCGACGCAAAGAACGCGTCCATGTCGATGTGAAGAACCCAGCGTTGCATGTGCTCCAGTTTAAACACCGCGTGTCCGTCACCCATTATTCATGTTTCTTTACCACCTTCGTAACCCCAACGCCCCCATCCGCTTACTTTACCGCCCTAACCTTTTTCGCCGTGACTTCTCAACTCTCGCCCCAACAACCCGCCTCCCAGGCCCACGTGGTCGTTACCGGCATTAAGCGCGAGTTCGCGGACAACACTGGTCTCCATGCCACTGACCTCGTCATTAACTCCGGCGAGTTCATCTCCATCCTCGGCCCCTCCGGTTGCGGTAAGTCCACGCTTCTGCGCTGCATCGCAGGCCTGGAAACCCCTGATACTGGAACCATTACCTTCTCCGATAAAGAAGTGTTCGGCCCACACACGAACGTTCCCGTTAATAAGCGCAACCTGTCCATGGTGTTTCAAGATCTGGCGCTGTGGCCGCACATGACTGTGGAGAAAAACATCGAGTTTCCCCTCACCACCGCGGGTAACAAGCTGTCTTCTGTGGAACGCACAGAACGTGTGCGCGCGTGCATGGACATGGTCGGAATTACCCCGAAGGCACAAGCTCGCCCCAATCAACTCTCCGGTGGCCAGCAGCAGCGCGTAGCCATCGCCCGCGCGCTTGTGTCCAACCCGCAGTTGCTACTAATGGATGAACCTCTCTCTGCGCTCGATGCTGCCCTGCGTGTTCAGATACGTGCCGAGCTCACTGCCTTGGTCCACGGCTTAGGCCTCACGGTCATCTACGTCACCCACGATCAGTCCGAGGCTCTGTCCATGTCGGACCGCGTCGTCGTCATGAAGGACGGCGTCATCGAACAGTTCGCCGATCCTGTCACCCTCTACGACTCCCCTGCCACCCCCTTCGTCGGTGGCTTCGTGGGTACTATGAACCGCCGCGCCGGGCTTCCCGACGTCCGCCCGGAAAACCTCACCGTCCTTGACGCGGAGGAAGACATCGGGTCTTTCCCGCACCACGTGGACGGAATCGTCCGCACCGCTCAGTACATCGGCGGACGCTACGAGCTGCACTGCGATGTCGAAGGCGCTGACGAGCCTTGGGTGGCTTACAGCCGCTCTCGAGTCGATCGTGGTTCGACGGTACGTCTTGCGTACTAGTCACATCCGTTTTCTACTTTTAAGGATTCTCCATGCTGTATAAGAAGCTTTCTCTCGCCCTCGCTGCTTCCGCTCTGGCTCTGGCTGGCTGCGGTTCTGTTGATTCCGCTGACTCCACCGACGCATCCTCCGCCGACAACACCGGTGCTGAAACCAGCGCCGAGGCCTGGGAAGCCCCGGAGGGACTGTCCGGCGAGCTGGACTACTACTCCGCGAACCCGCAGGGCCTTACCGACGCCCTCGTCGAAGCCTTCGAGGAAAAGACCGATGTCAAGGTCAACGTCTTCGCCGACACCACCGGCAAGATCACCGCCAAGCTCAAGGCGGAAGAGGCTAACCCGCAGGCAGACGTGGTCTACTTGGCTTCTTGGTCCGCTGCTTCCAAGCAGGACAAGGCAGGCGCTCTGGCGGAGTACACCCCGGAAGGTGCTGACAAGATCACCTCGAGCTGGGTATCCAAAAACGGCACCTTCACCGGCCGCGATGGCTCCGCGTTGGCACTGGTGACCAACACCAACGTGGTGGACTCCGCTCCTCAGGACTGGGAGGACCTCGCTGACGAAAAGTACAAGGATCAGGTCATTATGCCGGATCCGCGCGAGTCCGGCACCGCCGCTGACCTCATTGCCGCCATGGTGGATCAGTGGGGCGAGGACAAGACCTGGGAGCTCTTTGACAAACTCTTCGACAACGGCATGATTGTCCAGGGCGCTAACGGTCCGGCCCTGGACCAGGTCACCTCCGGTTCTCGAGGCATCGTCATGGGTGGTGTGGACTACTCCGCATACTCCGCTCAGGCCAAGGGCGAGCCGCTTGAGGTTGTTATCCCCTCCTCCGGCACTACCGTAACCCCGCGACCGGTCATGATCCTCAAGACCACCGACAACAAGGACGCTGCCGAAGCTTTTGTCGACTTCATGTTCTCCGATGAGGCACAGGAGATTTCTGCTTCCAAGAACATGATCCCGGCCAACACCGAGATCACCCCGAAGAACGGCCCGAAGCTGGAGGAGATTGAAACCCTCAACGAGGATCTCGATGGCATCGCCTCCTCCTCCAAGGACATCAAGGAAAAGTTCGCTGAGCGCTACCTGAAGTAGCCTCTACTATCTCACCACGGAGCAACCCCACCTTATGAGCACCACTATCCGCAGCCCTCAGCGAACTCTCGGCATTTATGCAGTACTCTTCGTGCTGCTCGTGCTTGTCGCTGCGCCATTGGTATCGGTGCTCATCAGCGCTGTGGTGGGGTACCGCGATGAGCCTTCTTCTCTCCACAAGATTGTGGAGCCGGGAATGGGAGAGGTGCTGCTCAATACGGTCGTCCTCTCCCTCCTCGTGGTGGTCTTTTCTACTCTGTTCGCCGCCCCGCTAGCTTTCCTGCGCGCGTGGACGTCTTTTTCTAAAGCGAACTGGATAGAAATCGCCATCATGATTCCTTTCATGACCCCGCCTTTTGCCGCAGCAATGGCGTGGATGGATTTCACCCGCCGCGGTGGAGTCTCCGAATTGCTCTTCGGGCATACCGTCGGCAAGCTCGCGCATGACGCCATTTACTCGGTTCCTGGCATGGCTTTCATCATGGCGTGCGAGCTCTTCCCCTTCCTCTATCTCATCCTGCGCAACTGTCTGACCTCAATTCCTGCATCCTCTCTGGAAATGGCTCAAGTCGCAGGCGCCAGCCGGTGGCAACAGATTAGTCGCATCATCCTCCCCACCGTCGTGGGCCCCTATTCACTGGGCGCACTGATCATTTTCATCAAGGCTGCCGGCGAGTTCGGCACCCCAGTTACCTTGGGAAACGCCATCGGTTTCACGGTCCTCGTCTCCTCCATCTACCAAGACGTCACCATCGACCCGTTGAGTTTCTCCGATGCAGCAGCCTCCTCATCGGTGTTGTTTGCACTTGGTGTGGGCGCATGGGCATTCCAGCAATGGGTCTCGCGGCGCGACCTTACCGGTGGTGGACGAGTATCCCGCCAAGTCTCGCTCCGCATCGGCACCGCAGGCAAGGTCCTTGGCAGCTTAGTTGCTTTCCTCATCATCGCCTGCTCGGTGCTCATCCCGTATATTTCCATCACCCTGGCAGCCATGACCATTCTGCGATCCGCGCCCCCAACGCCTCAAAACCTCACCTTCGACTATTTCGCCATCGTCCTGCAGATGCCTTCCGCTCAAGAAGCTTTGCTGCGTTCCATCGCCCTCGGTGCAATTGGCGCCACAACGGCGGTCATCCTCGGCATCGCGGTCACCTTGCTCACCCAGCGAACCAGGCAGATCAGCGCCCGTGTTGTCGACTTCCTTGCTGTAGCACCGGATACCGTCCCCGGAATCGTTCTCGCCATTGGCTTCATTCTCCTATGGAACGCTCCCTGGCTGCCATGGACACCTTATGGCTCCATGATCATCCTCGTCATGGCTTTTACTGTTCTCTTCCTGCCGATGGCGGTGCAGAACATCAAGACCTCCGCTGGCGCGGTTTCCCCTTCGGTCTACGAGGCAGCCGCCGTGTCCGGCGCCTCCGCCTCCCACACGTTGCGCAGCATCACCTTGCCGCTGCTTGCCCCGGGTATCTTTGCCGGTTGGCTGCTGGCGTTCTTTGTGGGCTTCCGCGAGCTCGTCATGTCCTCCCTGATCCGCCCGAGCCAGCTCAATCTCCTTGCGCCGTGGATCATGAACCAATTTGACCAGGGCCACCGCGCTGAAGCCATGGCTATGACGCTCATCGGTGTAGGAACCTCCACTGTCGTGCTAGTCCTAATCACGTGGTGGCAAGGAAGGAGGGCACGTGGCTAGTATCCTCATTTTCGCGGACCTTCACCTTGGCCGCCCCGACGCGCCAGGCATGGAGTGGGTGCTAAACGTACTGGAGGTCACGACTGCGGATGCATGTATCTGCCTCGGTGACATCATTGACCGCAAAGCCGACGCAGCCACCTACGTACCCCAAGCACAGAAAGTCATGGCTCGCGCATGCGAGCTTTTCAGCGACGTCCATTTCATCTCCGGGAATCACGACGTCCACCACGAACTCAGTTTCTCTTCGCCTGTAACGGTTCATTCCGCCGACGTTCACTCCTTTCACTGCGCCGGCGCTACCGTTGTCACCGCCGCGGTAGCTGCCGATCCCGATCCCCGCACACTCACCTTTCCAACGCGCCAGAGCAACGAGCCGCATCTGGGATTACTGCACTCATCAGTGACCGGTGAATTCTCTAAAGGCATATGCTTGCCCACGACACCCGAACAGCTACAGGCCTGTGGCTTCGACGCATGGATTCTTGGCCACGTCCACACTCCACAAGTGCTTCAGGACAATCCCTTTATCGGTTGGGTCGGTATGGGAGAGGCAGTGCTTTACGACGTCCCCACTTCCTCCCTCACTCGCCTCTAACACGTCTCCTACCTGACCACACGCGCCGCTCAGAGAACTAGCTCTCACTTGCCCACCGCGTGATCAATGTCTCACGAATTGGCGTTTGCGCTAGACCGAAAGCACCGCATGCATGCATCATGTATACATGCAAAAAGACAAGGTACCCGCCGCGGAACGGGCCTACGATCACCTCAAGCGCCGCATCATCGATGACGACATCGATGACTCGGAGATGCTCTCCGAGGCCGCCCTTGCCGCCGAGCTGGGAATGAGTAGAACCCCGGTGCGCGAGGCTTTCCTCCGCTTGGAGGTGGAGGGCTTCTTGAAGCTCTACCCCAAGCGCGGTGCGCTGGTCGTACCGATTAGCCCCCGCGAAATCCGTGAGGTCTACGAGGCGCGCCTCCTCGTGGATGAGAACTCTGCCCGCCATATTTGCGGACTGTCCGCAGAGGAGCGCAGTCTCATCGCCGATGTCCTCGTCGCCACCATCGATGAGCAAAAGGCCGCCCTAGACGCTGGCGATCTGGGCACCTATACCCAGCTGGATGCGAAGTTCCACCAAACCATCATGGACAACGGCGGCAACCGCCTCCTCGCCCACCTCGGCCACACCTTGCGCGAGCGCCAACAGCGCTTTACCGCAACTGCCATCGGCCGCAGCGTCGAGAAGGCACGCGGCTTCGTGGCCCAGCACGCCTTGCTCGCCGACGCCCTCCGCACCGGCGACATCGACACCTACCTGACCGAACTCCATTCCCACCTCAACTCCTCAAGGAAGCAACTGTGACTGTCTCTGCGCATTCGAACCCGCTTGTCGAGGCGCCTACTCCCCAACCCGACGCCCCCACAGACGCCGACACCACCGAAAGCACTGAAAGCGCTGCCTCCCCAGGCTCGCCCAGCCGCTCCGCCGAAGCGCCGCTGCCTAAGCGCGCGTGGTTCCCCGTCGCCGGTGCCATGATCGCGGTTGCTTGGGGCGGAAATGAATTCACCCCGCTGCTGGTGATGTACCGCGAGACCTCGAATTTTTCCCAGGTGACGGTCAACGGGCTCTTAGCCGCCTACGTGGTTGGCATCATCCCCGCACTGCTCATCGGTGGCCCGCTGTCCGATCTGCTTGGCCGCCGCCCACTGTTGCTCCCCGCAGCACCGCTGTCCTTGGCAGGCTCTTTCTTGCTGTCCATCGCTCCCAACGAACCACTCATCATCGCGTTGGGACGCGTCTTGTGCGGTATGGCATTGGGCCTAGTCATGGCGGTGGGTTCAACGTGGATTACGGAGCTCATCACGAGCGCCGGCGGCGACCCAGCGTCCGGCGCTCGTAAGGCTTCATTGTGTTTGACCGCCGGCTTCCTCGTCGGCGCGGGTATCGCTTCGGTGCTGGCCCAGTGGGGGCCATGGCCGACTCACACGGCCTATATCCTCCACATGCTGCTCACGCTGTTGACTGCCGCGTGGATCCTGCATACGCCTGAGACCCGCCAGCCCAGCCGAGGCGATGTCAAGACCACCATCCTGGAGCTCAGGGTGCGTGACATGCTGGAGATGCTCCACATTCCCGCCGCTGCGCACAAGCGTTTCCTGCGTGTCGTCGTGCCTGTGGCCCCCTGGGTCTTTGGCTGCGCGGGAGCGGCCTATGCGCTCCTTCCACAGCTGCTATCCGAATCCGCTGGAAACGCCCCCATCGCTTTCTCCGGTCTGATGACCGTCATCACCCTGGGCTGCGGCGTGGCCGTCCAGATGCTGGGCCGGCTGGTTGATACCCACAAGTCCGCGCGAGCCTCGGCCCTGTCGATGTTCGTCATCACCGTCGGCGCAATCCTCGGAGCGTTTGCTGCTCACTCACTTTCCCTGCCGCTCGGCATCACGGCCGCCGCCACGATGGGCGCGGGATACGGTTTGGCGCTGGTCGCTGGACTATCCGAGGTCCAGCGCATCGCGGGCGAGCGAGAGCTCGCCGGCTTGACCGCCGTGTACTACTCCATTTCCTACACTGGCTTCTTCATCCCGATGGCCTTTAGCGCGCTTGCGCCCTATATCGGCTTCACGGCGTTGTTCAGCATCGGCAGCTTCTTGGCGCTGGTGTGCCTCATCAACGTCATCCTTGCGTGGCGCGCGCACCTGCCCGGCACCCGCCGCTAGCGCACACGCCCCGTCATCGCGGCCCCCTCCGGGCCGCCCCTGCGCCACCAGTGCGCAGATGCTCAAAGCTCCGCCTCCCATTCGAGGGAAGCGGAGCTTTTCGCTGCGGGTTTAGGCCTTGGCCACGGTAGCTGTCACGCCCTTGAGGACATCATGGATGTTCTGTCCATCGCTTGGCTCGAGAGCCTGGGTCGTCACAGTGAAGTCGACGGCAAGCACCTCCGCCGCGATGTGCTCACGGTGGCGATGAGCCCACTCTTCCTTCTCCGCCGGGACGGAGAGAACCACGGTGATGCGGTCAGTTACCACGAAATCCTCGGCCTTACGTGCATCCTGCAAACCGCGGATAACGTCCGCAGCCCAGCCCTCTGCCTCGAGCTCCTCCGTCACTTCGGTATCCACGGCGACGAGGCCATCGAGCCCTTCCACACGAGCCGTCGACTTCGCATTCGCCGCCTTGAGGCGCTCGGTGTACTCGTCCGGGGACAGGCGGATATCGCCGTCGACCACGACGTCCTCGCCCTCGCGCACGTAGTTGCCCGCCTTGAGGTTCTTGATGGCTCGCTGAACATCCTTGCCCAAGCGCGGACCGGCTACCTTGGCGTTGCACACGACCTCGAAGGTGCCCACCGCGTCGACATCGTCGGTAAGCTCAACGTCCTTAACGTTGACCTCATCCCGGATGATGTCCTTGAAATCCGCCAGGCGCGCCGAATCCTTCATCGCCACCGTCAGCTTCGGCAGCGGCAGGCGGTTGCGCAGCTTGTTGGACTTGCGCACCGAGGACGCCGCGGAGGCCACCGCGCGGGTGGCATCCATGGCGGCCACGAGGGCATCGTCAGCCGGGTAATCCTCGGCCTTCGGGTAGGAAGCCAAATGCACGGAGCGCTCACCGGTCAGGCCACGGTAGATGACCTCAGCCACGTGCGGCAGCAGCGGCGCGACCACGCGGGAGACCGTCTCCAGGACCGTGTAGAGCGTGTTGAAGGCCTCCGGATGGGCTTCCTCGCCCTCCCAGAAACGGTCACGGGAGCGGCGCACGTACCAGTTGGTCAGCGCGTCCGCGAAGAGGCGGACCTCCTCCGTTGCCGAAGCAATATCGGTATTCGCCAGCGCGTCGTTGGTGTTCTTCACCAAGTCATGGGTCTTGGCCAAGATGTAGCGGTCCAGCACGTTGGTGGAGCTCACGTCGAACTTTGCGTCCTGGGAGGCGTAGAGCTGCAGGAAGGTGTACGAGTTCCAGATCGGCAGGATGGCCTGGCGCACGCCCTCGCGGATGCCCTGCTCGGTGACGATGAGGTTGCCGCCGCGCAAGATCGGCGAAGACATGAGGAACCAGCGCATCGCATCCGAGCCATCGCGGTCGAAGACCTCATTCACATTCGGATAGTTGCCCTTGGACTTCGACATCTTCAGGCCATCATTGCCCAACACGATGCCGTGGGCGACAACCTTCTTGAACGCCGGGCGGTCGAACAGGGCGGTGGACAACACGTGCAGGAGGTAGAACCAGCCGCGCGTTTGGCCGGAATACTCCACGATGAAGTCCGCCGGGGAATGCGTCTCAAACCATTCCTTGTTCTCAAACGGGTAGTGCTTCTGAGCGAACGGCATCGAGCCGGACTCAAACCAGCAATCCAGCACGTCCGGCACGCGGCGCATCGTGGACTTGCCCGTTGGATCATCCGGGTTCGGACGAGTCAGCTCATCAATGTACGGGCGGTGCAGGCTCGTCGGACGCACGCCAAAGTCACGCTCCAGCTCATCCAGCGAGCCATAGACATCGACGCGCGGGTACTCCGGGTTATCGGAGATCCACGCCGGGATCGGAGCGCCCCAGTAGCGGGTGCGGGAGATGTTCCAGTCGCGAGCACCCTCCAGCCACTTGCCGAACTGACCATCGCGGATGTGCTCCGGCAGCCACTCGATCTCATTGTGGTTGAGCTCGACCATGCGGTCACGGAACTCCGTCACCTTGACGAACCATGCAGGCAGCGCCATGTAGATGAGCGGCTCGCCGGAGCGCCAGGAGTGCGGGTAGGAGTGCTCGATGGTCACGTGGCGCACCACGCGGCCAGCGGCCTTGAGGTCCTTGATGATGGCCTTGTTGGCATCGAAGACGAGCTGGCCCTCATACGGCGGTACCTGGGAGGTGAACTTACCGTCCTCATCCACCGGGATGACCAGGCCCACTCCGTACTTCTGGCAGGTGAGCATATCGTCCTCACCGAAGGCCGGGGCCTGGTGGACCACGCCCGTGCCGTCCTCAGTGGTGACGTAGTCAGCAAGCAAGACCTGGTACGCATTCTCGACATCCGGGAAGAAGCCGAAGATGGGCTCGTACTTGAAGCCCTCCAGCTCCGCGCCCTTGAACGTCTTGAGGACTTCCACCTCACCCAGCTCCTTCACCAGGGTGCCGGTGAGCGCCTCGGCCATGATGAAGGTGCGGCCAGCAAAGTCGCCCTCGGTGGCCTTGAACAGGACGTAATCAACCTCCGGGTGGACCGCCAAAGCCAGGTTGGACGGCAGGGTCCACGGGGTGGTGGTCCAGGCGAGGAAGGAGGCATCGGCAAGCTCGGCGTTCTCCGCCAACGTCTTCTCCGCCGCACTTCCCTCCACGGCACCAGCCACCGGGAACGTCACCGTCAGGGTCGGGTCCTGACGCATCTTGTAGGAGTCATCCAGGCGGGTCTCCTGGTTCGACAGGGAGGTGTGCTCCGCCCAGGAATACGGCAAAACCCTAAAGCCCTGGTAGATCAGGCCTTTGTCATAGAGCTCCTTGAACGCCCACATGACGGACTCCATGTACTCCAAGTCCATGGTCTTGTAGCCGTTCTCGAAATCCACCCAGCGAGCCTGGCGGTTGACATACTCTTCCCACTCATCGGTGTACTCGAGGACGGACTTGGCGCAGTACTCGTTGAACTTCTCCAGGCCCATCTCCTCGATCTGGCCCTTGTCCGTGATGCCGAGCTGCTTTTCTGCCTCCAGCTCCGCCGGCAGTCCGTGGGTATCCCAGCCAAAGACGCGCGGGACGTGGTTGCCGGCCATGGTGCGGTAGCGCGGGACGATGTCCTTGACGTAACCGGTCAGCAGGTGGCCGTAGTGCGGCAGACCGTTGGCAAAGGGAGGGCCATCATAAAAGACATACTCGGGGCAGCCCTCTGTCTGCTTGAGGCTGGCTTTAAAGGTGTCGTCGGCCTTCCAGTACTTCTGGACTTCCTGCTCCATATCGGGGAACCGGGAAGACCCAGCAGTCATATCAACTTTGGGATAAACACTGCCGACGTTCGCGGGGTTATTACTCATCTAAAAATTCCTTCACTCGTTCGCTGTGACGGGGACGCGCCGTACGGCTCGCGGTACCCCCCC